>NZ_CAXAVR010000002.1:0-77544 GCF_963972535.1 uncultured Salegentibacter sp. | reverse complement strand
CAAAATGGTGGGGTCTAAAACCCGGTGGTGTCGTAAGTATTACTACATCTGCCAGGTCGATAGCTTTTTTATAAGCATCAAAACCGGTAAACCGATTTTTTTCTTTAACCTTTACTTTATCAGAACCAACAAACTCTTTTTCCAACTGGCCCAAGCTACTAAGAAGTCGGTCTTCAAAAGCATCTGCCATAGCAACCAACTGTACATTTTCATCGGCTTTTAGAGCTTGATTTACAGCACCTGTGCCGCGACCTCCGCATCCCACCACGGCCAGTTTCAGCTTTTCGTCGTTAAAAACATTATACATAGCATTCATTTCCATAGCCGGTATCATCATTCCGGCGGAAAAAAGCGCTGTAGTTTTACAAAACGTTCTCCGTGAATTTTTTATAAAATCTGGCTTAATTGGTTCTGTTTTTTTCATTTTTAAAAGTTTTAAATCAAGGAGTAATTGACCCCCAATATTTTTCATAATCTGATGCTGCTGGCGTATTGGGATCTCTTACAATCCTAAATCCTACAAATTGAGCATCGGTATTCCACCATTTACTTTTCGGGAATTGAGGGTCGCGCATTTTCCAGTTCTCACTGGATCCCAAACGAGCTGCACTTCTTAAGTATTCAGCATCATCATAATAAGAGCCTCCCCTCACACTATGAGGATATTCATTTTCTGGTACTACAAAAGGATTAGAGGTGAGATCCTCCCTGTTCTTATAAGCATCAGTGCTATAAGCATCTAAAGTCCACTCCGCAACATTTCCGTGCATATCATAAAGTCCCCATTGGTTTGGTTTCTTTGAACCCACGGCGTGGTAATGACCGTCACTATTTTCATAAAACCAGGCATATTCATCTAAATCGTCAGGATTGTCGCCAAAATGGTAAGCAGATTGATTCCCAGCCCTGGCAGCATATTCCCATTCTGCCTCAGTGGGTAAGCGATAAAAATATCCTGTTTTTGCTGAAAGCCATTTACAGAATTTTTGCGCGGCCAGATAGGTAATATTCACTACCGGCATACCATCGCCTGTTCCCATTCCCAAACTCATATCTACATAAGGCACAGTAGCACCTGAAACGGCATCAACTTTTATTTCTACTTCATTAGCCTTATTCTTGGAAAGCATAGTAGCACCTGAAATAGCATCAACTTTAATAGTTACATCCTTAGCCTTATTCTCTAATGGCAAATCATTTAACGGACGCTCCAGGTAGAGCTTAAAAAGCTTCCACGTAATTTCGTGAGATGCCATCCAAAAAGGATCAATCTGTACCTTATGTAACGGTGCTTCATCTTCATAATGACCAAATTCTTCTGGCAAACTACCCATTTGAAATTCCCCGCCAGGAATAGCAACCATTTTAATCTCTAAATCTGTACCTGAAAGTTCCTGAACATAATTTTCTAACTTGTCCTGGCCGTAAAATTCAACAGAAGCCAAAGTTAAACAGGTAACAAAAAAATTTATATATCTCATTTTTTAAAAATCATCACTTTGTTTATATGCTTTTATTACGGCGATTTCACCCTTTTTTCCCTGCAGGGAGTTCCCGTGTTCCATACCTACTATCCCATCAAAACCTTTTGAATGGATATATTTAAATACATTTCTATAATTGATCTCACCGGTAGTGGGTTCATTTCTTCCCGGGTTGTCGCCTACCTGAAAGTATGCTATCTCATCCCAGCTTGCCTCAATATTAGGAATTAGGTTCCCTTCTTGAATTTGTTGGTGATAAATATCAAAAAGTATTTTACAGGAAGGACTATTTACAGCCTTACAAATTTGATAAGCCTGGGGTGATTCGCTCAAAAATAAACCGGGATGGTCTCTAAAATTAAGAGGCTCCAATACCATTGTGAGATCGTGGCGTTCTAAAATATCGGCAGCACGCCTTAAAGATTCTATCACATTTGCGGTTTGATATTGCTTATTTTGGCGTTGATCTACATAACCCGGCACCACCGTCATCCATTTCGCATTAACACGTTTAGCCACCTCTACCGATTCTCTGATTTCTTTTAGAAATTCATTTTGCAAATCTTTATCTCCACTAGCTAAATTAGGTTTGGTCCAGTAAATAGTATGGGCCACAAAAACACCCATTCGTATATTTCTTTTGGCCATTGTCGCAGCCATTTCTTCTTGTAACGCCACCGTCCTTCCTTTCATTCCATTATCCTCAAAGGCCTTAAAACCCTGATCTGCCATAAAATTAAGCTGATCTATGGGATCTTCTCCTGCGTGGCTACTAAACATTCCCTGGTGAGGGGCATAATCAAGATTGAAATTAACCTCATTTGAAAAAGTATTTTCATTGAAATTAGCAGCAAAAGCTCCTACCGGCGCCAAACCGGCCAAAGCAGATGCTGCTATATTTTGCTTAACAAAGGTTCTTCTATTCATTATTATTTAGCTGCTGTAGGTTCATTTTTAGTTGATTGAGAATCTTCAAAAACATGCGTGGCATAATTTAAATCCATTTCGTCGTAGTGTTTTTTAAATTCGGTTAATCTGCTTTTAAATTCTTCCCAGTTACGTTCTTCAGGATAGGTCCAAACTACCTCAGATAAAGCAGTCATTCTCGGTAAAATCATATATTCTACGTAATCTGAATCTTTCATATATTCAGTCCAAACATTGGCTTGCGCTCCCATAATATACTTTTCTTCTTCAGCTGACAATTCTTCAGGAACAGGATCAAAAGAATATACATGTTCCACAGTAGAATTGCCTCCAATTGCCAGAGGTTCATTTTCAGGATGGGCTTGATAATGGTCAAAATACAAATGAGTATTCGGAGTCATCACTACATTATTCTTTTGTTTAGCAGCTTCAATCCCACCCTGGTTACCTCTCCAAGACATTACCGTGGCATTAGGAGCAAGGCCTCCCTCAAGAATCTCGTCCCAGCCAATTATTTGACGACCATTTTTATTTAGAAATTTCTCAATTCGCCTAATAAAATAGCTTTGCAATTCGTGCTCATCTTCAAGCCCCTCTCGTTTTATAACTTCCTGCGCCTGGGCACTTTTTTCCCATTCTGTTTTTGGTGCTTCATCTCCACCAATATGAATATATTCACTTGGGAATAATCCCATAACCTCGGTTAAAACATTTTCCAGGAATTCAAAAGTTTCTTCTTTTGGTGCCAATATTTCATCAAATACTCCCCATTTTGTAGCCACTTCATAGGGGCCTGTATTATTACCTAATTCTGGATAGGCAGCTAAAACTGCGCGAGAGTGGCCTGGCAATTCTATTTCGGGGATAACAGTTACATGTCTTTTGGCAGCATACTCTACGATATCTTTAACTTCTTCTTGCGTGTAATACCCTCCATATTCTTCACCATCACCTTTATATGGATCAAAATTCTTTTCTATCATCGTTTCTTTCCTAATAGAGCCAATCCCGGTAAGTTTAGGATATTGTTTGATTTCGATTCTCCACCCCTGATCTTCGGTTAAATGCCAGTGGAAAGTGTTCATTTTATGGATTGCTATTAGATCTATATATTTTTTAATGAAAGCTACCGGAAACATATGTCGGGCCACATCTAAATGCATGCCGCGATAATCAAATGCTGGTGCATCTGAAATAGTTACGGCAGGAATACTGATTGTTGCAGATTCATTTTGAAGTTCAGATTTTAAAGGAAGAAGTTGTTTTAGCGTTTGTATCCCATAAAAAACACCTTTAGCTGAAGCTCCTTCAACTACAACCTTTTCGTATGTAATCTTTAAATTATAGGCTTCATCCTGATCAAAATCAGTTGAAATTTTAAGACTAATAATTCTTTTCAACTCATCTTTATCAGATTTAATTGCTGGGGTAATACCGGCAATTTCCCCAATATAATCAGCAAGAAATTCAGCTTCCTGACTTAATTCTTCTTTTGCCTGTATTTGAGTATTCTCGTCTATAACAAAAATCCCATTTGAAGTTTCCATTTTTTGTGGAAGCGGAATTATAGCATAATCTTGCTTCTTATTTTCAACTTGTGCAAACTCCTCATAAGATTTGGATTTATCGCATGCCAAAAGAGTTGCAATTAAAAATAAAAGGGTGATAAGTTTTTTCATAACTAACTTTCCATTTATAAATATTCAATAAATATAATTATCATATCAAAAATTAAAAATTTATACTTCATAATTTTTAACTTTCGATATCTTTAAAACTAAAATTACCTTTAATTAATGTGAATTTTCAATATTTTCGAAAGCCTGCCAGCATTGATACATAGCACGAGGCACATGAAAACAACCTTTCCACTTCCCTCCTTTTAAACTAAGGTGTGGTTCACCCTGCCTATTTAAATAGCCAAACCACTCGCCATTCTTTTCGTCGGAAAATTTACTCCACGCATATTCATGGACTTTTTTATACCACTCCCATACTTCCTGGTTTTTGGTTAAACTATAGGCTTTTGAGAGCGCCACAAGGGCTTCCAGGTGTACCCACCAAAGTTTTTGATCCCATTCTAACTGCTGGGGTGGATAACCTTTAATATCAAGAAAGTAAAAAATTCCGCCGTATTGTTTATCCCAGCCAAATTCTAAGGTATTTAAAACCACCTGGACCGCTTCCTCCAACAATTTTTTATCATTCTTCCTTTTTGCAATATCCAT
Source organism: uncultured Salegentibacter sp. (assembly GCF_963972535.1). Lineage (NCBI taxonomy): Bacteria > Pseudomonadati > Bacteroidota > Flavobacteriia > Flavobacteriales > Flavobacteriaceae > Salegentibacter > uncultured Salegentibacter sp. The sequence goes on along the minus strand of NZ_CAXAVR010000002.1, from coordinate 72,905 downwards.
CATGAACCACATCGCTTCAATACCGTGGCCCGGATTAATAAGACGACCTTCAAAACTATCTGAAAATGAACCGTCCGGATTTAAGTTTTCGTAAATCAATCCATCGTCCTGAAGAAACACCTCCATCACTTCTGTTATGCTGTGTTCCAGCCGCAGATCAACTTCTTCTTTTGGTAAGACCGATTCCAGTTCCAGAACGAGATTAGATAAAATCATTGGAAGGGAAAAATTTCTAAGGGGCCGGTTACCCGTAGTTTTATCGTATTTACCTTTTGGATTTTCCTTTCTATCTAGAATATTATAGTAGGTTTTACGAGCCAGTGCTTCAATCTCTTTATCTCCACTGGCTTTTGCATATTGCCCGAAAGCCATCGTTGCAAAACAATCGGAAAAAATATTATAGGGGGCAATAAGTGGTTTCCCTTCACGAGAAAGGGAAAAATAAAAGTTACCATTTTCATCCATGCCGTGGGTGCGCAAGAAGTCAATCCCGTTTTTAGCAATGTCAAGCCATTCCTTTTTTTGATCTACATTATTGAAAAGAAACGAATACATCCAGGCTTGCCTTCCCTGCAACCAGACGAATTTATCAGTATCATACACCTGGCCTTCCTGGGTTAAGCACGAAAAATAACCACCATGTGTCTTATCGATTGAAAAGTTGCTCCAAAAAGGAATAACATCTTCTAAAAGTGCTTTTTTATATATAGTTGAATTCATATAATATGTATAACATAATACGAATATAAAAATTAGTTATATCTTTATCCTCTATTATCTGATATTTTATAAATTATTTTTATTTCTTAGCTTTTTTGGAATATTTGCATGACTATGAAGAACATAAAACCTATTGATACACTTTCTCTGGTTGATAAAGTTGAAATTCGACTCTTAGAATTTTTTAAAAATAACAATTTAAAACCCGGAGATCCAATTCCCAAAGAACTTGAGTTTTCTGAATCACTGGGAGTTAGTCGTACGGTTATAAGGGAGGCATTACTAAGGCTAAGAACCCTTGGATTGGTGGAATCAAAAAAACATAGAGGCATGGTTCTTACAGAACCAGATATTATAAATAATTTTGCTCGTATTTTAGATCCCACGCTATTGGGCACCGGTATATTAAAGAATCTTTTTGAACTGCGTTTAATCTTAGAAATGGGAATGGCAGATTTTCTTTTTGAAAGAAAAACCCAAAAAGATTTAGATGATCTGGAAGAGATTGTTGTAAAGGAAGAGGAACAGGAATCAGATCAAAGCCATTTTAGCCTTGATAAGGAAATAGCTTTTCACGGGAAACTCTACCAAATTTCAAATAATAAAACCCTGCAAGGCTTTCAGCAATTATTATTACCCGTTTTTGAATATGTTCATTTAAAAAACACTCCGCAAGATTTTAAACATCGATATTCTTCAGGACATTTTGTTACTCACCGAATGTTAATGGATAATATAAAAATTGGAACACCAGAAACATTTAGAAATGCCATGCGTCATCATTTAGAACCTCATTTTGATTCTATTTTTAAAGAAAAATAAATTTTTATTCAAGTCGCTTAATTTTAATATCCCGAAATTCAACTCCTTGCCCTTCGGCCTGAAGACCAATGTATCCCTGGGTTAAAAGTTTTCCATCTTGTTTAATTTCCGGATCATAACCTTCAGTGGTACCACCACCAATTTGAGGTTTTGTATATTTTAATACCGTTTCACCATTCACTTTATGAATTACAAGACTGTCCTGAACTATCAATTCAGCTTGCACCCATTCGTTCCATAAGTAAGTATCTGAAGAGGAACTAATACAATGCCGTGGGTCCATTTCTCCCTCAAAAAAAACTTCAGTGCCCGGGGAACACATATTTCCCGTTGGGCGTGGATTGCCGTCACCGGCATCTGCCAGCATTTGATATTCAACTGAAATAGGCCAATCCTGATTTTTTAAAATGGTTTTAGGATCCTGAGAATGAAACATCACTCCGCTGTTTCGGTAAGTGTAGCCTGGCGCATCTTCCATCCATTCTTCAGTAAAACGATATTCAAATTTTAAGTGATAATTTGAAAATGGTTTCTCATAAAAAAGATGACCGTATCTTTCGTTAAAACGTTCATATCCCTTATAATTTACCTGAATAACTCCGTCCCTAACCTGAAAAGTGTTTTGATAATTATCACCCAATTCATGCTTGTGAATTTTCACTATCCAGTTATCCAGATTTTTTCCATTGAATAAATATTCCCAACCATCATCTTTTTCACTTTTCAAAGTATTTACTTTACAAGAAACCAAAATTAAAATGCTAGCGGAATAACAAAAGAATTTAATAATATTATATTTCATCTGAATATTAAATAGGAAAATTAGGTGTTAAAATAGTTTAAAAACACCAAAATCAAAATTCCCGGGCGGAATTTTGATTTAGTATTGTAAAAAATCCAGATCTCGGTATTCACAACTGGCTAAATTAAATCAACTGTAATTAATCAAGGAAACCTGTGAAATTATTAAAGAATACCAAGTCTGGATAATTGAAAGTATTTTGGTTATTGTTTTTATTTATCAGTCAACCATTCTAAAGAAAAGCTTGTAAAAAGATTCCTGGAATAGCCATCGGCTTCAAAAAACACACCTATATCACCATTCTCTAAAACCGTAAGATCAGAATAGGCTGCAGATCCAGGATATATAGTTTTTCCTTCACTCCAGGTTTCTCCTTCGTCATAACTTATACGAACGCTTAGGTTTTTTCTTTTCTCGGCATCATTGGAATTTGAAAAAAGCAGTATATCTTTTTCGTTCTTATCTTCACGAGTATACCGAATAATACTTGCATTATTTCCTGGGTCGGTTAATTTAGTTTCGGGACGGGTTTCCCAACTTTCTCCCTTATCATCAGAAATATGTACATATCGATGTCCTTCACCTGTATTCACTCGAGCATTAATCATATATCTTCCATCGGCAAGCTCAATAACCTTAGATTCATCAGCAGGCTGAATTGGGGTGTCGATTAAAAACCAGCTTTCTCCGTGGTCATCACTACCAAATAAATGTAGACCATTATCCAGGTTTACAAGGGTATGCAGTAGCCTCCCAGAGCTTGTTTGTGTTCCACGTCCAGAAGTAATGAATTTAAAATCTTTATGCCATTCATCCTTAGCAATTTCCGTAGTAATATCGCGGGGTTCTGTCCAGGTTTTGCCGTTGTCTTTACTCGAAACTACATGTAGATAATAGATATTCGCTTCATTGTCAAGATCCATAAAGTTATAGAACATAAAAATTTCTTCTGTCTCTTCATCAACAATCATAGAAGGGTCTGATGCAGATTCTCCCTCGGGAAAATCAACTACCGTTTCAATTTCGCTCCAGGTTTTACCATTATCGGTACTTCTACGCTGTACAATATTTATATCTTTGCTCCCTCTTAAATCAGCACAAGAAGGTACTCTCTCATCTATTGCAGCTATAAGATCTCCATTAGGAGCAGTTATCAAAGAAGGGATACGATAACAGGCAATATTCTCTTTAGCTTCTGCATTAAAAAGATCTTCAAACACTAACTCCTGTGTTTCAGGCTCATTAATTTCTTCTATTTTGGCTTCTTTTTCTTTAGCGTTATCATTGCAACCTTGCAAAAAAGCACCGAGCACTATTAGTAATACAATTTTTTTCATAATTTTTAATTTAATTAAATTTTAAAAAAGGCCGCAAGTGCGGCCTTTTCAGCTAACTAACTAACTAACTAATAAATAATAACCATGGGTATAATTATTATTCATAACCTTCTGTTTGTTCCAATAGCGGATTATTGGCTATCATTCCTGGAGAAATTGGTAGTTCCAATTTATAAGCTTCAGCTGCATCCAAACTTTCTATTTCATCAAATATAAATGTGCCTCCTGCACGTCTTAAATCCCACCAACGTTTTCCTTCCCCGATAAATTCTTTTAACCTTTCATCAAGAATTGCACGAGTATTCTCTACCTGAGAGCCACCTGTATAAGCATCTTCGGCTTCTGTATAATCCTCTCCATAAGCTCTCATTCGAATTTGATTGATTTCTTCTGACGGATCTTCCCCTAAATTATTTTTGGCCTCAGCCAAAAGCAATATAACATCGGCATATCTAAACAATGGTACATCATTATTACTTAAACGGCTACCTGCTTCAACTACACCCAAAAACTTTTTCAGAATAGAGGCCTGATACCCTTCAGTATCAAATGGAATATGACCTTCATCATTACCATAAAGCCTAATAAAAGTCTCATCCCTACGAGCATCTTCAGTATTATCAATCATTTCCAGTATTTTAATACTTGGACCATAACGGTTACCTCCATTAGAAATAAAATCGGCCATAGAGTTACCATAGGAATCCCAGGTAGCATTTATCTCTGTAGACCGACCAGTAAATAATCCGCTATAAAAATTTCCAGCTTCATCTTGTGTATAATCAAATTTAAAAATGAACTCATTATTATTTTCATTTTCTTCACCCCACAGATCATTGTAATTTTCTACCAGGCTAAAGCCCATTCCTTGTACTTCTTCTAGAGCTAATTTTGCTTCATTATAATCTGTATCTCCCCCGCCAAGGAGTTTACCAGACCATAAATAAACTTTTCCTTTCAAGACCAAACTTGCAGCTTTAGACCAATAGGTTCGCTGCCCATTCCAAAAAGATTCATCATCTCCAAAAGCCTCTAAAGATCTGGCAATATCGCTTTTTACTAATGCCATTACCTCTTCTTTAGAAGAACGAGCTTTAGCTAATTCGCTCGGATTAACGTCTAACAAAGGTTCAGTTGAAATTGGTACTCCACCCCAGGTTTTTAACATTGTAAAATACATAAATGCCCTAATTCCATACACCTGTCCAATAAGGTGAGCTTTATCGGCTTCATTGTCAAATTCGATATTTTCAATATTTAAAAGAAAATCATTAATATGATGCATATAACCGTAAAAACCGGCCCAATTTCCAAATGGCACCTGAGTAGCACTAATATTTTGATTAATTAAATCAAGGTTAGAAGGAGATTCAAAGGTAGGGCCACCCCAAATATCTGACCGAACTTCACCCATAACCCAGAAAGTACTATTATAATTTCTAAAATTAGCATATAAACCAACCTGTGCGGCCCTTGCAGCCTCTTCACTCTCCCAAAACCCATTATAGGTTAGGGTGCTTTCTGGCTGTAGATCTAACTCGCTTTCGCAAGCTCCTAGTGCAAAAACTAAGAAAAGTGCACTAACTATTTTATAAATCCTCATAATAATTATTTTTTATTAAAAACTTAAATTAACCCCCAGAGTATAACTTACCGGTAAGGGGAAACGACCGCTATCTATACCTCCATTTTCTGGAGAGTAACCGGTATAATCATTAAAGTATGCTAAATTACTTCCCGTTCCATATATTCTAAGGTTTTGGAATACATTACCTATAAGTTCTCCTGGAACATTGTAACTTAAGGTCACCTCCCTAAGAGCTAGGTAGTCCCCTTTTTCCCAATAACGAGAACTACTATTGTACTGTCCTCCATACGGAAAGGACAAGTGGTTACGTTGTGGATCAGTGAAATCGTATCTGGGAACGTTTGTATTTGGATTTTCTTCCGTCCAGGTATCTAACAATTCGTTAGTCCAGTTCATATTTCCTTGAACTTGCGCCATTCCCCGGGATCTTGCATTGTTTTGTATTAGATGGCCTAAAGCAAAGTCAGTCTTTATAAACAAGTTAAAGTTTTTATAGGTAAGATCTGAGGTGAATCCTCCAAAGAAATCTGGTGTAATTCTACCAATTTTCACCCTGTCGCGAAAATCTATAATATTATCACCATTCACATCCCTCCAACGAGAATCCCCTAACTGCTGAAATTCTGGGTTGGTTGCCATTTCTACTCTACGACCTTCGTGCTCTGCCAGATCTGCTTCAGTTTGATAAACTCCTTCTTGAATATAAGCCGTAACAATATCAGTTCCCACTCGTTGTCCTTCCTGTAAACCACCTATATATCGGGTACCATCGGTTTCAGGGTCATAAACCTCAATCCCTCCTTGACGGTTGTTTTCTACCCCGTTATCAGGTAAAGATTCCACATATCTTTTTTGTGTAAAATAAGTACCACCAATATTCCAGTTCCAATTGTCGTTATTGACAATTGTTGCATCCAATTCTAATTCAAAACCTTTATTTCTTAAGGTCCCGTTATTCACAAGGATAGAACTAAATCCAGTCCATTGAGGTAAAGTTAAACCTGCAAGTTTATCATCCACATCTCGAATAAAATAATCTACTAATAGATTCACACGATTTTTAAACAGGCCTAAATCCAATCCAAAATTGAGTGTAGTGGCACGTTCCCATTTTAGACCAAGTGTTGGTAAATTGGTATTAGCGTAACCGGTTTGACCACCATAAACAGCGGTTTCCGCATATAAACCATAAACACCATAATTACTCAATACATCTATATTCCCATTCACCCCATAACTTACACGTGGCTTAATACGCGATACTAAGCTTTCAACATTTGAACTTTCATAAAAGTTTTCATTATGAAGATTCCAACCAAATGATACCCCTGGGAAGAAATCATATTTTTCAGTCCCTAATCTTGAAGTTCCGTCTTGTCTAAAAGTAAGACCTAGTAAATATCTATTATCATAATCATAATTTACCTGCCCAAAAACTGAAGCAATAGCATAATTAGTTTTTGAGGAAGAAGGCACTCCATTAGCTTCTGCTCCCGCATTCAGAGTAGTAATTAAATCGGTAGGAGATAACCTTGTTGCTCCACTCAATACAAAATAGTCTTCTCGAAAAAATTCTCCACCCAACATTGCATTCACATTGTGTTTTTCATTAAAAACATTATCATAAGTAACCGTGGCCGTGGCCTGATTCCTCAATGTTTTTTGATGGCTGGCAGAAGCATTTCTAGTGGTTACTAATGATCCCGCATTTAAATATGCCTTATTAAAACTTTCATTAGTGTTATTAATTGTAAAATGGGAACCCCTAAGCATTAAGTTGAAATTTTCTATAAACTGCCAGTCCAATTGTACTGATGCAGTAAGACGCTGCTCCAAATTCTCACTTAAAAATTTATCCTTATAGTATAATGGATTACCAAAACTAGTATTTGTACCAGGGTTTGGATCATCACTTAAACTCCCATCGGGATTATTATTATAAATCCTGGACGTAGGTGGTTGCCCCGCCGCACGTTCGAATATTTGATTATCATTACCTAAATAAGTACCATTAACTTCGGAATGCGCATAAAGTAAATTTGAAGAAACTTTAAAATTATCTTTTACGTTATAAGACCCGTTAAACGTTCCTGAAAACCGTTCAAAACCAGAACCAATAACAATACCTTGATCATCAAGATATCCCAAACCGGCATAATAAGTACCTTTCTCATTACCGCCATCAAAAGAAAGAGAATGATCTTTTGAATGACTATTTTGAAAAAACAACTCACTCATATCATTTTCTTGAAAAATTAACTGCTGCGACGGATTTATAGGATCTTGAATGGAACTCCAACCTGGCTGATCTAACAAATATCTATTATCTTCTCCTAAAATCATTGTAGTAAAAGGAGAATTTGTAGTGTTATTACCAGTTCCCATCCCCTGGGGTCCTACTAGAAAATTATTAAATGCGCCTTCACCAAGTACTCTTTGTGTATTTCTAATTGCCCTACGATTATAAATAATAAAATCTTCGGCCCCAAGATATTCTGGGGTGTCCCGTCTTTCATTGATAGTATACCTATGTCTATAGGTAATATTAGAACGTCCAGCTTTTCCTTTTTTGGTAGTTACCAGAATAACTCCGTTTGCAGCTCGCGCACCATATACGGCAGTAGAAGCAGCATCCTTTAAGACTTCCATAGATTCAATATCGTCGGAATTTAAAGCATAAAAGGATCCGGGAACCCCGTCAATTAAGATTAATGGACTACCGCCACCACCAAAATCACTTCCCCCACGCAGGGAGATACTTGGTGTAGCTCCGGGTTGACCAGTGTTTTGAGTTACACGTAAACCTGCAATAGTACCCTGAAGCGCTGTAGCCGCATTAGATCTAGGAGCGCTTTCCAGTACTTTAGTATCTAATTTGGAAACTGCTGTAGCCATATTACTCCTCAACTGGGTGGAATACCCGGTAACAACCACTTCATCCAGGCTGGATAGATCTTCTTCAAGAATAACATTAATTTCAGAATCCCCGTCTTCTACAACGATTTCGGTAGTTTTGAAGCCTATATAACTAAAGGTTAAAGTTTCTCCCTGGGATACTTCTATATTATATACTCCATCAAAATCGGTTTGAACACCACGATTAGTATTTTTCACTAATACATTAACACCAGGTATAGGAATTCCTGCTTCATCTGAAACAACTCCTGAAACTTCGAAATCCTGAGATTGCATCGTAAAGCCAAAACATAAAAATACAAGCCCACCCAATAGTACTTTATTAGTGAAATCTGGCCGGGATAATTGCAATACCTTATTCAAAAGGTATCTCCAATCATCCATAATTAATCTTTTTTTCATAAAATTAGGATTTAATTTGTTTGTTTTTAACACTGCTAATATAAATAAAAGCATTATGTTATACATAATAATTTAATAAAAATTTTTTCGTTATGATGAAAAATATTCAGATAAGCCAATGTTTTCAAAAGTTTCGAAAGCATTTTTTATTTCAGAATCTTTTAAAGTAGGATGCGGGTAACGCGAGGGGCCACAATCTACGCCAATTTCCTTCATAAAACTCTTCCCAGATCCGTTAAAGCTTCCATAGCTACTTAATGTTTCTACAAATTTTGCTACAAAACCCTGTAATTGTGCAGCTTTCTGAAGATTACCTTTATCAAATTCTTCTTTTATTTTATAAAAAAGTGGTGATAAATGATTGTAAGTACTTCCAACCCAACCACCAGCCTGTAAGCCTAGTGAAGAATAAAAAGCTTCATCTACTCCAAAGAAAATATCCAAATCAGGATGACCCAGACTTGTTTTTTGAAATTCTACGAGATTATTCTCAGTAAATTTAATACCAGCAAAATTGGGAATTTGTTCCTTAGCTTTTTCAGCAAAACTCAGCATTGGAAAATTCACACCGGTTAAAACAGGTAAGTGATAGTAGTAGAAAGGAAGGTCTTTTGCCTTTAATGCAATTGATTTACAATAGTCAATTAATTGCTGGATATTTGAAGGTTTAAAATAAAAAGGAGCTATTGCTGCCACTGCATCTGCCCTTCCTACTGAGTAAGCTGCAAGAATTTCTGCCTCTTTCAGGCTATTGCTTCCCACGTGATTTATTAAGTATAAGCCATTTGATTTATGATCTACCCAGGCTTCCAGGAGCTCTGTACGCTCATTAGTGGTTAATGAAACAAAGTCACCAGTTGAACCATTAATAAAAACTCCAGATAGTTTATTCCTTTTAAGGAAATCGGCATACGGACCAACCATCCCAGGATTAATGCTCCAATCATCTTTCATAGGCGCATAAGTCGCCGCAAACAAGTTTTTCATTTGATATGTATTATGTATTACATATCAAATATATAAAATATTATCTTTTATTCACCTTTTCCTGCAATTAAAACTTCCACGTTATTCTTTTGTAACATCTTAAGGTCGTTCTCATCAATTCCATCATCGGTAATAACCTTATCTATATGTTCAAAATTATGAATAAAAGCCAGGCCGGTTTTTTTGAACTTAGTAGAATCTGCCACCACAATTACTTCTTCAGCAATCTCAATCATTATTTGATTTAGATATGCCTCTTCCATATGGTGGGTGAAAAAACCGACATTACTTCTAATACTATCTACTCCAAGAAACAATTTATTACAAAAAAGCTGTTTTAAATTGCGCTCCGCCATTGGCCCCACTAAGGACATGGAAAATTCCTTTAAATATCCGCCAGGCATATAAACTTTTAAATTATCAAACTGAGCAAGATTGTTAACAATGTCCAGTGCATTAGAAATAACCGTAATTTCCTTAAACTTCCCCAGATTACTCGCAATTTCAAAAGTAGTTGTTCCTGAGTCCAGAATAATAGAATCATTTTCCTGGATAAGACCAACAGCGGTCTTCCCAATTAGCCGTTTAAGATCGCGATTAATACTTTTCTTTTCTGATACCGCTAAGGCCAGGTTATTTGTCTTAAAAGCACCTCCATGAGCCCTAACAAGGAGTTTATTTTTTTCTAATTTATCTAAATCGTTACGAATAGTAACTTCACTCACACTAAAGTGCTCACTTAATTCGGTTACATTCACTTTATTTGTTTCATCTAAAATTTCCAAAATTTTAGATCGGCGTGCTGCGGCTTTTCTCATAGATTAGCTTTGATTTATTTAGTTAACTATTTTCCCTATTAGAGGTATAGTTACTTTTTTATTATTTATTCCAAAATTAGACAAAAAATAAAAAATTCCTGTTAGTTATAGACAACAAAACAGGAATTTAAAAAATATTATATTTCGTTTGAAAGTTTTATTCCAAAATATACAAGTTTTTTCGTAATAATGAATAAATAATTTCTAAGCTTTTAATATTACACTGGTTGTTCCACCTCCTTTTAAAGTTACATCTACAGGCTTATTATTCTTCCATGCTCCTCTTGTAAAATCAGGCACGTCCATAGATTGAGCTCTGTTAGTAACAGAATCTACTGAAAGAGGGGTGATTGCGCTCCATAAAGCTGCATCGTATACATCCTGGTCTAAAGGAAGGCCGTTTCTAAGACAATCAATCAATCTCCAGTCCATGATAAAATCCATTCCTCCATGACCACCGACTTTCTTCGCCATATCACCTACTTTTTTCACTATTTCAGGTGTATATTTATTTTCAAGTTCAGACATTTCGTTTTCATTTAACCAACTATGTCCCTTAGCTACTCTCTCAGGGCTTGGCCATTTTCTCGCAAAAGCTTCAGTTCCACTTACTAAATGTATTCGGGAGTAAGGGCGTGGAGAAGTAACATCATGCTGCACCATTATACTTTTTCCATTTTTGGTCTTAATCATGGTGGTATTCATATTTCCGGCATAATCTTTACCAATAAATTGGTCGTAAAACGGATCATCTTTAGCTAATTCCTTAGCTTTCGCAGCCATATGAAAATCATTACTGGACAGTGATGTTAAATAATCCATTTGGTCACCCCTGTTTACATTCATTATCTGGCAAATTGGGCCTAAGCCGTGAGTTGGATAAAGGTTTCCATCTCTTTCATAGTTCTCTCTTAGACGCCACATATCTTCATAAGCATTTTTCTGAAAATTTAGATCTAGAAGATCATGGATATACGCTCCTTCTCCGTGAATAATTTCTCCAAAATAACCCTGGCGCGCCATATTCAAAGTTAAAAGTTCAAAAAAATCATAACAGCAATTTTCAAGCATCATACAATGCTTCTTAGTTCTTTCAGATGTTTCCACAAGCTCCCAACATTCATCTATAGTCTTTGCCGCTGGAACTTCTACTGCAGCATGTTTTCCTGCTTCCATAGCGTACACGGCCATTGGCGTATGCCAGTCCCACGGGGTTGCAATGTAAATTAAATCCAGGTCTTCCCTGTCTACCATTTCTTTCCAGGCATCATCACTCCCCGAATATAAATCGGGATTATGGGAAGTTCCCTTTAAAAGTTCTTTTGCTTTTTCAGCCTGTTTAGGTCTTAAATCACACAGTGCTTTAATCTCTACTCCTTCAATCTGGCTCATACGGTTTACCGCACCCGGACCTCTCATTCCCAGACCAATGAAACCAATACGAACGGTCTCTAATTTGGGAGCGGCATAACCGCTCATATTAAACTGTTGGGGACCGGTAGGAGCATTTGCTAAAAAAGCTTCAGGCCCTTTGCAGTTTAAAAAGCTACTGCTTACCAGTCCAAGCCCGCCAAGACCGGTTATTCTTAAAAAATCTCTTCGGTTATTTTTCATAATAAAAGTTTTAATTCTAGAAAATCTGTATAGTTATTAAGTACTTAAGAAGTAGCAGATCATAAAAGATATGTTTCATACTATTTAAAGCGAACCAGGAAAAACAAACATTAGCAATTTAAAAATCGGAAAAACCATAAGTTTCTTTCGCATTAGTATAGAATATCTTTTCCACAACATCTTTGGGGAGATTAAGGCCTTTGAATTCTCCTTCAAATTCCGGTGCGCTCAATGTTTTTGATGTGGCAAAAAAATCGTAATGAAATTGCCACAAATTTTCAAATCTAGCGGCGATTTCGTCAGCTGGCGTATTACCGTCGTCAATTACATCGGTACCGTATATAATTCTATCCTGATATTTTATGCAGAAGTTGCATACAGCTTCCCAATTATCTTTAGCCTGCAATTGTAAATGGCAAACACGCTCAGCTACATCCGTTAAAGTATTTGGATATGCCTCCAAACGAGCAGCAACTTCTTTGATGCTCCACTCCATGCTAAACAAATGAAGCCCCACATAGGTTATTTCGGGGAATTTTTCTAGCATATTATCCCTGGCCTGCATTTGCTCTTCATAAGAGGGATATTGCTTTTGAAGAAACATATGATATTCGGGATGGTCTTTAAAATAGTTTCTATCTGAATCTACTGTCATTTCATCCAGAGGTAACCAACAATTTCGAGGCTCTCCCTGATGACCTATAAGCATAATTTTATTCTTTTGAATAAAATCAAAAATTGGATCAAAGACAGGATCATCTATCATTACAAAACTGCCGTCTTCGTGATGATAATCAAAACCTACATCTTTCCATATCTTCACTCCCACTGCGCCATTATCCATCCCTCTCTTTATCTGATTGATAGCATCATCTACAAACTCTGGAGTTCCCCATTTTTTAAAATTGAATGTGGTAAAATATTTTATTCTTCCCGGATATTTTTTCTGAAGCTTGAGAATGATCTTTTCCTGTTCTTCAATTTCATCAAAAAATGGGATATTGGTGTTTATAGAAAGAAAACCCGAATTAAATTCAATCATTTTCTCCATTTTTTGTGAAGAAAGTGTATTTAAATGCACGTGCGCATCTATAAATTTTGATATCATATTGTTTCCTTTTTTAAATTCTATTTGCACTTAATTTTTTTCCTTTGTAAGGGAAATAGATGGCTGCACTTTTATTCAAACAGCTTTTATCTATTATTCTTTACAATTTCTAATTTACCTTTAACCAGTTTTGTAATTTCCCCAGTCGCTACGGGAAATACCTTTCTTAAGTCTATCTCTTCATTATTACTCAATTCACTTTGCAAGGTTTTCATAAAGATATTCTTGATTTCTGTAGCAAGGTTTACTTTACAAATCCCTCTGGAAATGGCGGCCTGCATCTGGGAACCTGGCACTCCAGAACCACCGTGCAATACCAATCCTACAGGAGTAGCTTTTGCAATTTTCTCCAGTAAATCTAATTGTAGCTCAGGTTCTTTTTGGTAAAATCCATGTGCAGTACCAATAGCAACTGCCAGGGCATCAATTCTCGTTTCTTCTACAAATTGTTTGGCTTCTTCGGGTTGAGTAAAAACTTCTTCATCGTGAGATTGTCCTAACTTAGCAACGTACCCCAATTCAGCTTCTACATGTGCTCCATATTTTTTAGCCCGTTCTACAACTTCCCGGGTAATTTGAATATTCTCTTCAAAAGCTAATTCACTACCATCTATCATTACCGAATCAAAACCTGCATCCAGGCAACGCTGCGCTAAATCTACCGAACCACCGTGATCTAAATGAATCCAACCTTCTACTCCAAACTGTTTTAATCCAGTTCTTCCTAAATTTACCGCTGTTTCCAATCCCATATAATCTATAGAGCTCTGGGTAAGTTGTAAAATTAAAGGTTCATTCATTTCTGAAGCGGCACCTAATACCCCATGCAAGGTTTCCAGGTTATAAAAATTAGTAGCCAGAATTCCACGGCCTTCACTTCGCAACTGTTGTAATTTTTCTTTTAATTTCATTATAATTTCTTATTCACGATTTGTTGAATTTTGCTTTTAATTTCTTTCTCATTACTAAAAGCACCAGTACCTCCGGCTGCCGTTGTACTTAATGAGCCTGTGAGATTAGCATAATCAAGGCACTCCCGTAAAGATGCTCCGCTTAAAAATTGCTTTAAGAAACCTGCATTAAAGGAATCACCTGCACCAATGGCATCTTTATATGTATTGTTTAAATAAGGTTTTATTGTAATATCTTCCGAGCTGGATACCACCCTACCACCTTTATCTCCTAATTTTAAAGCCAGAATATTAGTATGGTTTTTTATCGCTTCAATAGCATCTTTTAGATCTTTCTTTCCCGTAAGTTCTAAAAGCTCATTCTCGTTAGGAAGAAAAACATCTACAAATGGTAAACAATTTTTATAATCAAAATCCCATTTATCCTGTGGGTCTACCTGTAAATCCAGAGAAGTACTAAGTCCAGCTTCCTTTGCTTTCTTGAATAATTCAGTAATATAAGGCTGCATACCAGGCTGCAGAAAATAATTTGAAAAATGAAGATGTGAAAATGTTGAAATATTTTCCCAGGGTACATGTTCTATACTTAGAACACTCATTGCTCCGCAATAAGTTATATTGGCTCTATCCTGATCATAATTCATCACTACGGTAATACCGGTTTTGTAGTGTTCAGAACGACTAATAAACCGAGTATCCACATTTTTTCCTCGTAATTCTTTCAATATAAAATCACCAAAATTATCCTGTCCAAGCAATCCACAAAAGGAAGTAGGAACACCCAGAGCAGCAATATTCGAAGCTAAAATTGCTGATGAACTACCCAGGGTAAAATCCATATTTTCAGCAATTTTTTCAGCACCTATTTCCGGAAAACCCTGAATTTGATTCAAAATAAGATCAATATTCAACTCTCCAACTACCAATAGTTTTTTATTACTCATATACTATCTCTTTTACTTCTACCTGAGGTAATAACCGGTTTACATCTTCTAAATGTAACATTCCCAAATCTTCGTTTAAACAGTTTGCTGCCCCACAAGCCACTCCGTAGGCGGCAATTTTAGATGGTGAGAAGTTATTTGCCACACCATAGGCAATACCTGCAGTAAGACAATCACCACTCCCTACTGGGCTTATTACCTCATCTATTTTTACATTTGCTGTGATAAGTTTTCCCTTATAAAAAAGTTCCAATCCTTTACTACCACGGGTTAAAGCCACTAGCTCTACCCTGCCGTTCAATGTCTTCAACAAATCTTCCATATTAGCACTACCACAAAGACTCCTGGCTTCGTGCTCATTAAGGTGCAAACCAAAAAAACCTATTTCAAGTGCATTTTGAAGCTGTTTACCGGTACAATCAAGTATGCTTCGCTTGCCAAAATTCTTTCCTATCTGGATTAATTCTGCATAGGTATCTGCAGAAATTCCCCTGGGCCAGGAACCAGCCATACAAATAATGCTGGTATGTTCAATTAAACGTACATATCCCTGTTTAAAATCTTCCCAGTTCTTTTTGGTTAAGCTGGGTCCCGGTTCTAAAATCTCGGTATTATTAAATGATTTATTTTCCGATAAAAATGTATAACACTTCCTATTATTGTTTTTTAAACTAACTCCATTTATATAAACACCCCTCTTTAAGCATTGCTTTTTTATCCATTCTCCAGAGGATCCACCCCAAAAGGCGTATAACATAGATTCTGCTCCTAGTTCTGCAAGGGCAAGGGCTATATGGGTGGCTTTACCGCCTGGATATTCTTTTATATTTGATATTCTATTTGATTGCCCGGCGACAAGATTATTCATCCAGGCATAACTATCTATAGAAGGATTAGGACAAAGATTAAGAATCATGCTCTATTTTTTCAGGATATTCATATATTTTCACGCCTTGCACTACCCGGCTTATTGCTCCAGAAATCGAGGGGTTATCGGGATTTAGACCTAATTGTAAAGATTTATAATATCCCATAATCTGGCCTACCAGAGTTGCAGGTACAATATTTAACTGCTGATTTGAATTTAAATTTAAATCTATATTAAGACAGGAATGGAGGGCTTTATCTTCTGAACGACCAATATTTACACATTCTATCGTTCTGGGATCTTTTGCAATAGATTTTGCAAGATCTAATTCATATTTATAAACATGGTCACTAGGCGAGAAAAGATAAACCAATAAGGTTTGTTCATTAGTCACTGCACGCGGACCGTGTCTAAAACCTAAAAAGGAATCATGCTTACAAATAATCTGACCATCTGTTAACTCCTGAAGTTTTAAATGACATTCCCGGGCAATTGCTAGCATAGGTCCAGAGCCTAAAAATACCACACGTTCAAAATATTTAGCCGAAATTTCTTTAAATGCCTTTGCACTATCCAGAAGAAGATTCCCCTGGTTCATTATTCGTTGCAATTCCAGTTTATGACTTTCCAAATTCTTTAGATCACTAATCAGTAGTATACTTAGTAACATTGAAGTAAAACTCCCAGTCATTGCAAGGCTTTTGTCATTCGCTTTTTCAGGGAGTAAAATGGCTAAAGCGGTTTGTGTATTAGCTCTGGTATATTTAAATAGCTCCCCTTCTTTATTACAGGTAATCACTAAATGAAAAATTTCAGAGCAAAAACTATCGGCTAAATTTACAGTTTCAACACTTTCCGGACTGTTACCGGAACGAGCAAAAGAGATTAAAAGCACCGGATGATCTTTAGGAAAAAAAAGCTCAGGATGGGTGACTAAATCGGTTGTAGCAATGGCCCGTGTAGTACGTTTGCTGTTTTTTTGAACCAGCCCTTGAGCTGCTTCTCCTACAAAAGCTGAAGACCCCGCCCCGGTTAAAATTATTTCTAAACCATTCTTATTCAAGATGGGTTCTAAAAAAGCTTTGATTTCTTTTTGTTGTGTTTGAATTAGATCAAAAACCGATTGCCATAATTCTGGTTGACCTTCTATTTCTTGTTTGGTATGTGAGACACTTTGTTCTCCTGATTTATTCTCCTTCATATATGTTATAAGTTACCTCCAACTTTCTTTTTTCAAATAAAACAAAAAAAATTGAAAACGAAAAATTTTTTTTCGTTTTATAGATTTTTTTAGAGTTTTAATTAACGAAACGAAAGTTTTGTTTTAGATATTAATGGTATTTTTTCTAAAAATTAAAGTTCTTGTTCGGTGTTCTTACAGAATCCATTAATTGCGATAGTTCAAGAGTTTTTTGAGGATATACTTCTGCGAGATTCGTTTGTTCCCCTGGATCTGATTCAATATTAAATAGCGCTACCGGAGCATTTGGATTTTCATTTACATTAAGACGAATAACTTTCCAGTCTTCTTTTAATAAAGCTTGTTTCCCACCAAATTCGTGAAACTCCCAGTATAAATATTCATGTTCTTTTTGTTCTTCTTTACCTTGAAGTGTTGGTAAAAAAGAAAGGCCGTCAATTGAATTTCCTTTAATTTTGGCCTCCGTAATTTCTGCAAGAGTAGGATAAACATCCCAAAATGCTCCTTTAAAATCGCTGGTACTACCGGCTTCTACTACTCCCGGCCACTGAACAATAAATGGCTCCTTAATTCCTCCTTCATATAAATCTCTTTTCACTCCACGATAATCACCGCTACTTCTAAAAAAGTCAACATCAGCCTGTCGCCGCCCGCCTTCCAGGTGAGTACCGTTATCACTAGTGAAAATGACTATTGTGTTCTCTTCAAGCCCCTGTTTCTTTAGTTGTGTTATCACCTTCCCTACGTAAGCATCTATACTTTCCACCAACGCCGCATAGGCCGCTTTAGGATATTCTTGTGAACCGTAATGCCGTCCTTCAGGCCAGGCTTTCTCCGGCTCGTATTTGCTTGAGCCATCTTGGTTTAAATGTGCCTCCATATATGTGTTAGGGACAACAAGTTCTGCGTGAGGAATGGTAAACGATAAATACAGGAAAAATGGATTATTTTTTTTCCGTTCTTCAATAAAGTTAACTGCAGCATCGGTAAACAGTTCATTGGCGTAACTATTAGGAGGGGTTTTCTCTTTAGTTAACAGTCCGTTTTCTATCACATCCAACGAATCGGGTTGTTGATAATGGGCGTCTACGTGGTGCAAATGGCCAAGAAATTTATCCCAGCCCCTTTTTTCGGGTGAACCAGTGCTGCCGGCAAGTCCTAGCCCCCACTTCCCATACATTGCAGTGGTATATCCCTGCTTCTTTAAAATTTCGGGGATAATTTTCTTGTCGGGATCTAGCGGAAATTCTCCATTCCCTCTTACTTCTGTATTCCCAGTATGTTGCCCTGTTAATAAGGCTGCTCTAGACGGTGCACAAACGGTACTACCGGCATAAAAATTTTCAAATTTTCTCCCATTTGCCGCCATTTGGTCAATATTGGGAGTTTTAATAATATCCTGACCATAGACCCCAATATCTCCAATACCTAAATCATCAGCCATAATAAAAACGATGTTAGGCATTTGTTTCTGTGATTTCTCTTTTTGCTGTTTACCTGTGCCTCCACAAGCCATAAAAAGAAGACTTAACAACAATAGACGAATTAGTTTTTTCATTTTAAATTTTTAAGCCTGTTAATAATCCTTGTTATTCCAGGGGAGAAATTATATAGCTATACTCATAATCCTGAAAAGGTATGCGGTATTTTTCTAAAGCAAGACTACCCCAGCTATTAATGCCTGCCACGCCCATTTGTTTGAGATCTACATCGAGATGAATTACATCATCTTCTTCCAATAGTCGCGAATGCTCCTGGCTCTTTTTTGCCGATGGATAAAGTTGTTCTAATGAATAAGGCAATGCGGAAACATTTAATAGCTTATCAATATAATCTATTTTTATTCCTTTTTTCTTTCCTTGAGAAACTGTTGCCCAACGTACATCTGTTTTATTCCCCGATTCCTGCGGACGGATATATGGATGATATTGATCTTTTACCAGGCCTTTATAAATTCCTACCATAGCGCTAAATTTTCTATCGGCATAGCTTTCCCAGGGGCCACGTCCATACCAACTGAAGTCTTCCAGGTCCTTAGGTAATTGCATAGAATTTCCTACCTTCAACAATAATTTATGATCTCCCCCAAGGGCTTTAAAACTATTCGTTACTTTTATTTTCGCGTTATCATATAACTCGAATGTTTGAATAAATTCAGCATCATCATTGAGTAAAGAATAGTGTACTTCTATTAGATACTCTCCACTTTTAAGGTTTTCATGTCTAAAATTCTTAATTTTTAAACCAGGGACTTTGAGATAATCCAAACTTTTATTTAAGCCTGCACCAAAATCATTATCAACTAAGGGTCGAAAAAGAGAAAGTTCAGGTCCTTTTTCAATAAGGATATCTCTCTTATATTCATAATCAAAAAATCTACCTGTTTTTTTATCAAATTTCACAGAAAACCTTCTTTTTGAGATTTTCAAAATTTCTTCAGTTTCTTCTACATTAAAGGTCGTCGGGTTTAATTTAGGCGCAGTAGATACGGGTTTAGTAATAGCAAATTCATCTTCTGCTAAAAGTGTACCTGCTTTCATTAAATTTTCATCACTGGCAAGTTTAGCTTTAATATGTACTCTGAATTCGGCAGTGGTATCCGTTGGAATTTCAAAATCTAATGGAATTTCAGTTATATTTTGCGGAGCAAGAGATATGGGCGTCACATTAGTTGAGTTTACTATTTCTCCATTTTTAAGCAAATCTATTTCATATTTAAAATTAGCTAGATCACGAAAAAAATGCTTATTAGTAATTTCTATACTTCGATTTGCATTATTAAATTCGAAGCCAATTTCCTGATGTACTTTTCTAACCTCATACGCATGAGGATTCCAGGTACGATCTGGCATAATCACCCCATTAACTAAAAAGTTATTATCGCTGGGGGTTTCTTCTGGACCCCAATCGCCACCATAACTAAAAATTTTCTTTCCATCTACTTCTTTGTAAACCCCCTGGTCTACCCAATCCCAGATATAACCGCCCTGTAAGCCATCATATTCTTCGATAACCTCCCAGTATTCTTTAAAGTTACCCATACTATTACCCATGGCATGTGCATACTCACTCATAATATACGGACGTTCCAAACCATTTTCAGCATAATATTTCATGGTATTGGGGTGAGGATATTGCGGGACAATTATATCTGTATTCCATTCGGTAGTGGAACGTTCGTATTGAACCGGCCGTGTAGGATCAAAAGCTTTAATCCAATTGTAAGCTTTATAAAAATTATAACCATTCCCGGCTTCGTTCCCCATACTCCAGGCCACAATAGAAGGAAAGTTTTTATCCCTCTCTACCATCCGTTTAATTCTAAGCATATGCGCGTGCTCCCATTCAGGATCATTTCCCAGGGTACGTTCAGGATCATAATACATCCCGTGAGATTCTATATTTGCTTCATCAATGACGTAAAAACCGTATTGATCACATAACTCGTACCAACGAGGGTCATTGGGATAATGAGAAAGTCTAACCGCATTTATATTAAGCTCTTTCATTATTCTTATATCGGTAAGCATTTGCTCCTCGGTAACCACATGGTGAGTTTCAGGATGAGATTCATGCCTATTTACTCCTTTAAACAAAACAGGCTTCCCATTAACCAAAAATTGATTTCCTTCTACTTCATAAGTTTTAAAACCAACTTTTTGGTTAATACTTTCTATAGTATTTCCTTTTGGTGATTTTAAATTAATAATGAGATCGTATAAATAAGGAATCTCCGCCGACCAGGAATTCACATTCTTTATTTCCTCTTCAAAACGCAGCATGGTTTTCCCTTTTTTACGCTTTAAGCCAATAGTGGGTTTTTCTTCTTTATAGAGAAGAATACCATTCTTGTCCTTTAAAAGAACCTCAACAATATTCTCACCCTGATCGGTATTAGTTCGATTCCAGAGTTCAATATCAAAGTTCAATTCTCCGTCTCGATAATTATTAATTAACCCACTTTTTACAAAAAGATCGTAAAAATGTACCTGGGGACGCGAATACAAATAAACATTCCTCTGAATCCCACTAATTCGCCAAAAATCCTGCGCTTCCAGATAACTACCATCACTCCAACGTCTTACTTCCAGCGTAATTAAATTTTCACCTGATTGAAGATAATTTGTCAATTCAAACTCTGACTCCAGCTTACTATCTTCCCCCATACCAACATACTCACCATTCACATACAGCTTAAACGCAGATTTTACTGCTCCTAAATGGAGAAAAACTTGTTGATCTTTCCAGGATTCCGGCAGTTTAAAATTACGACGGTAAATGCCTGTTGGTTGTTTTTTGTTTTCTATAAATGGAGGATTTGGATTATCTACCGCAAACTCAAAAGGATGGTTCACATATATGGGAGTGCCATACCCATTAAACTCCCAATTAGCTGGAACTTTAAAATCATCCCATTCTGAATCATCGAAACTTTCGCTTTGAAAGTTTTCAGGAAGATATTTATAATGTTCTTTCCAGAAAAACTTCCAGGTGCCATTAAGATCTAGAAATCTATTTGATTTTGATTTATCTCTGAGATGGGCAAGTTCTTCATTTTCAAAAGGAAAATAGGAAGCCCGCATAGGTAAGCGGTTCTCTTCCTGATAATTCGGATTTTGGAAGACATCTACATGATTTTGGTGTTGGGCAAATATCGATGTGAAACAAAACAGAAAGAAAAAGGAAACAGAAAAAATTATCTTTATCATTACAAAATATTTTAAAAAACAATGTTACGAAATTTTTTATTTTTCATTATATCAATTTTTTAAATTTTACAAATACTTTTCTTATACATACTATTATTATTCTTCCGAAACTATGACTAATAGACCCCAACCATCTTTATCTTCTATTTTTTTTGTTAATTTTTTTGTTAATAAATTATTATCAATATATTATCGAAAGTTTTCGAAGGTTTTTATTTGCTTTTATAGATAATTACCGCTAATTTACTAACAAAAACAAAATTATATCATGAAAAACTGCTATTCATTAATACTTTTTTTCTGCATAATGTTTTCTTCTTCGGCTTACAGTCAGGAGAAAATAGAGGTAGAAGGAACAGTTCTGGATGCTGAAACGGGTATTCCCGTACCTAGTGCCAATGTTATTGAAAAAGGTACAACAAACGGGGTTTTAACAGATTTTGACGGTAACTTTAAAATTGAAGTTTCCAGAGATGCAACGCTGGAAATTTCTTTTTTAGGGTATGCTACGCAAGAAGTAAAAGTGAATAGCCAAACCGAAATCCAGGTTTCGTTAGAACAGGACGCCGCGGCACTGGATGAAGTTGTTGTGGTTGGGTATGGCTCACAGAAAAGAGAAAGTTTAACGGGATCATTGCAAACCGTGGAAGGAGATGAACTTAGAGACATCACAACACCTTCGGTTGAAAACATGCTAAACGGAAAAGCGGCAGGAGTATACGTAGCGCCAGGATCTGGCCAACCTGGGTCCAGAGGAAGTGTGGTAATTCGGGGACAGGCAACCTTAAGCGGAACTACCAGCCCACTATGGGTTATTGATGGGGTTATAGTTGGATCAGGGCCTGGAGAATTAAACCCGGATGATATTGAAACTATGACTGTACTAAAAGATGCAGCCTCAACTGCTATTTACGGTTCTCAGGGTGCTAACGGAGTTGTTGTGGTAACCACGAAGAGGGCGAAACTAGGAAAAACAACCATAAGCGCCTCTTCTAATATAGGTTTTAATGAATTAAATAATGGGAATTTAGAAATGATGAATGGGGCGGAGTTATATGATTATTACGCTTCATTTGAAAACGCTGATCAAATTTCATTTCCCCGCTGGAACGAAGAATTACGCAACAGTAATTTCGATTGGTGGGATCTAGCCACCACTACCGGGTTTACACAAAATTACAATGTTTCTGTTCAGGGTGGTTCTGAAACACTTAGGTCTTATATGTCTGTAGGTTTGTATGATGAGCAGGGCGCTGTTAAGGGCTATGATTATACCCGTTACAATTTCCGATTCAGAACTGAATATAAACCTACTGATTGGTTGACTATTAAACCATCAATAAATGGTTCACTTCGAGATGTGGAAGATCGGCAGTATTCTACAACGGCTATGTACTCTAACTTTCCCTGGGACAGTCCTTATGATGAAGACGGGAATTTAGAACCTCATCGTTCTAGCAACTGGGTAAATAGTGCCAGCACGAATTACCTGTATGATCTTCAATGGAATCATTCCTCAAACAAAAACTATGAGTTTATGGGGAATATGGATTTTGATATTAAACTGACCGATTGGTTAACATTTTCTTCTGTTAATAACTATCGCTACAATAGTTATAAATCTAAAGGCTATACCGACCCGCGTTCTAATGGAGGCCAGAGTGTTAATGGGCGAATAACCGATTATCGATCGGAATCCACACGCAGATACACCAACCAAATTTTACGATTTGACCAAAGCTGGGGCAAGCATGAACTTAACGGAATTCTTGCTTATGAATTCAATGACTACCGCGGTGAAACCCTTGATGCTTATGGAACCGGATTTATACCTGGTTTTGAGGTATTAGACGTTGTATCTGTACCGGAACGAACCAGAGGAGGTATTAGTGAATGGGCCGTACAGTCAGGTCTTTTTAACGCAAATTATTCCTATGACACCAAGTACCTCGCTCAGGTTTCTTTTCGTAGGGATGGCGCATCCAATTTTGGAGATAATGCTAAATATGGAAATTTCTACTCGATTAGTGGAGGATGGAATATTCACAAAGAAAATTGGTTTAATGCAGATTGGGTAGACGCACTAAAACTACGTCTTGCGTACGGTTCTGTAGGAAACCGTCCAGGTTCCCTTTACCCGCAATACGATCTATATTCAATCTCAACTAATGCGAGTTACAATGAGAATCCAGGAGCATTAATTAGTCAGATAGGAAACGATGACCTAACATGGGAAAAAACGTTTACCAGCGGTGTAGGATTTGATGCAAGATTTCTTAATGACCGAGCAAGGCTAACCTTTGATTATTATGAAAAGAATACTGAAAACATTCTGTATCGGGTTCCTATTACGGGATTAACAGGGGTGACCAGTATTTGGCAAAATATAGGGGAAATGGAAAATAAAGGAATTGAAATTGCCATTGGCGGTGATATAATCCGAAACGAAGACCTAACCTGGAGTGTAGATCTAAATTTAGGGCATAATGTAAATAAACTTACAAAACTCTATCAAACAAAAGATGCCAGCGGAAATTATACTGTAAGACCAATTATCATAAGTGATGGGTTGGGAATTGCCGGTTCTGCACAACGCATGTTAGAACCCGGAAAGCCTATAGACACCTATTACTTAAAAGAGTGGGCCGGGGTAGATCCTGAGAATGGAGCTCCACTGTGGTACAACGTGGAAAGGGATGATCAGGGAAATGAAATTTCAAGAACTACCACTTCCAACTACTCAGAAGCAAGCTTTGAAAAAACAGGAAGAGTATCTCCTGATGTTTTTGGTGGATTTTCTACTGGACTATCATACAAACAATTCGACCTTGATGCTATGTTCGGTTATGCTTTAGGTGGTAAAATATATAACTATTCTCGTCAGGAATATGATTCAGACGGAACATATACAGATCGTAACCAAATGAAACTTAGACCTGGATGGAGCCGATGGCAACAACCAGGGGATATAGCCACTCATCCAATCGCTAAGTACAATAATCCTGATCAAGGTAATGCTACTTCTACTCGCTATCTGGAAAACGGTGATTTCTTAAAACTACGCTCACTAAGCCTGGGTTATAATATTGACCTTAGCCAGTTTGCTATAAGTAATGCACGTATTTCCTTAACTGGTGAAAACCTGTTCGTTATAACAGATTATTCAGGAGTAGATCCTGAAATTCCCGCGAGTAATGGTGCAGTGATGGGCTCTACCGGACCTGGAGTTTACCCGTCCACACGTAAATTTATGCTGGGACTTAACTTAACATTTTAATAAAAAATATCATGAAAAAAATACTTATAGCCTTTTTGGCCACGACAGTACTTTTAGCCTGCGATATTGACCGTCTACCACAAGGAAGCCTGGATTCCGAGACCATAGTCAATGATCCCGATGCTTCCCTTGAATCTCTGCTGAATGGGATGTATGCCCAGTTAAAAAGCTGGTCAGATCCTATGCACCGTATGGGTGAATATGCAGGGGACAATATGATGATTCGCGGCTCATCTACTGATGCGTTTTATGAATTTATATCATATTCTCGCACCCCAAACAATTATCGTTTGACACAATTTTGGGACTCAGGCTATAAAGCCATCGCACAAGCTTCAAATATTATTGATATGATTGAAGAGGGACAAAGTGAAGAGATAGATAACAACCTTGGCGAAGCTTACTACGTTCGGGGAATGATGTACTTCTACTTAACCCGTGCTTTTGGCCGTCCTTACTATCAAAATCCTCAAACAAACCTTGGTGTTCCTATTGTGAATGGTACACCTGATGATGTAATAAATTTAGAGCTTGAAGATCGTGCTACAGTAGAGGAAAGTTACCAACAAGCTATTACTGATCTAAAAAAGGCTGAAGAATTACTTACAATAGAAAAAGAATCGATTTATGCCACAAAGGAAGCAGCACAAGCTATGTTATCCCGGGTTTATCTTTTTATGAGTGGCACCTATGAATCTCCTAATACTGAATATGCTCAACTGGCTGTAGATTATGCAACCGAAGTGATCGGTTCGGGCAAGTATTCGTTATTGCCAAGAGAGGAATTTATGGAGTATAACACCTTTATTCCCGAAAATAATGCAGAAACCATATTCGCAATAAAAAGAGTTGCATCAGAATTTTCAGGTTACGACCACTATTATGGTGTTGGAGGCATGTACGCCAATATAGGCGGTATGGGCTGGGGCGAAATGTATGCCAGTGCAAAATATATTGATTTATTAGACGAAACAGGTCGTAATGACTGGCGCCCGGAAAGCTACAATTTAGTAGATGCTCGTGCAGCCTTTATCCAGCCAACCTATGATAATAGTGCTCCAGAAGTTTTCCGCTTTATTAAGGAAGATGGTGACGATTTAAATTATGTACAGGCAGAGATTACTCGTAGTGGGAACACGATAACTGCGGAAGACGACACAGATTCTTATACGCTCACTCCTGTTGACGCTAATCAGGAGATTTATTCTATTCAATATAGAGATGGAAAGACTTATACAGGTGTGATAGACAACTATATTTCACTAAACCGGGTTTACCCACAATTTTACATTACTAAAGCATCGCTTGAAGGAGAAGAATCTCACTTACACTCTCCAGTCATTAGTCGTTTAGGTGAAATTTACCTGAACCGTGCTGAAGCTTATGCAAAACTTGGTAATTATAGCGCAGCACTTGACGATTTAAATATGATAAGGGAGCGTTCTATTGTAGACGGAGGTTACAGCTCGCTAGATGCATCCAATGCCAGTGAAAGAATTGATAAAGAACGTCAGCTTGAATTAGCTTATCAGGCTGAACGAAGCTATGATGTTTTCCGAAATGGGAAGGCACTAACACGGGAATATCCAGGACCACACAACCAAAATGAGGTGATTCCCGCTACCGATTTCCGCGTGCTGTTTTATATTCCGCAGGATGCCATCAATTCATACCCGGGTACCCTTACACAAAATCCAACCCAATAGTAAGCGTACATATTTAATTGCAACCTGTTAAGACTTGTTGCTTTAAAAGAAGATAACGTTTTACTTTCAAATATAGAATTAGCCAAATTCTATTCTTTCTAAAAAGCGTCTCGTTTAAAATTTTAACGAGACGCTTTTATTAAAATGTTCATCCAATTATAATTCATATGAAGCTATTAAAAACCGTATGTAAAGGATTTTTTCTAATTTTAGTTTTTAGTTCTTGCCAGGATAATTATTTCAAAGAAATTCCTAAAAAGTATACCTACCCAATTCCTTTAGGTAAAAATTCCTGGATTTCCAACAATCAGGAAGAAGATAGAAAAATTATTAAAAAGGAAGGGATTCATAATTGGGATGGCAAAAAACCTATTCAAAGTTATTTTAGAACCAACAAATCAGGATTGATAGAACTTGGGCTTAACCTTAGATCGGCCACAGGAAATACCGAACTAAAAGTATCACTTGCGGGAGAAAGCCGTAAGGTTCAGGTTAAAAACAAAGACTTCCAGGAAGTGTATTTAGGAGAATTTAAACTTAAAAATTCCGGTTACCAGCAAGTAACTATTGAAGTTATAGAACCGGAATCAAATGAAAATTTAACAATTAAAGAACTCCTATTGGCCGGGCCTGTTACCAGTGGGGAAGTGAATTATGTAAAAGATAATTTCCATTTTGGCCGTCGTGGACCTTCAGTACATTTGCGTTACCCCATCCCGGAAGAAAGCAAAAAACCAACTTATTTCTACAATGAAATATTTGTTCCCAAAGGCGAGGATGTTATAGGTTCCTACTATATGGCAAATGGATTTTCTCATGGTTATTTTGGTATGCAGGTAAATTCAGAAAATGAACGTCGAATCCTATTTTCGGTTTGGAGCCCTTTTGACACACAAGATCCTGCTGAAATCCCTGAAGATCAAAAAATTATTATGCTCAAAAAAGGAGATGATGTCTATACCGGCGAGTTTGGCAATGAAGGCTCCGGAGGACAGAGTTTTAAAAAATTTATGTGGAAAACCAATACCACCTACAAATTCCTACTGAAAGGTGAACCTGCAGGTCCAAATCATACAGATTATTCCGCATATTTCTATGCGCCAGAAAATGACGAATGGGAACTTATTGCTAGTTTTAGAAGACCAGAATCAAGTAATTATTTAGGTAGTTTATATTCTTTCCTGGAAAATTTTGTGCCTGCTACCGGAGACCTTTCTCGTAAGGCTCACTATACAAACCAATGGCTATATGATGAAGAAAAGGGCTGGATAGAACTCACTGAGACCATTTTCACAGCTGATGCCACCGCTAATCAAAAACATAGGTTAGATTATGAGGGTGGAGAGACCACAGGAGGATATTATTTGAAAAATTGTGGCTTTTTTAATGAAACAACCGAGGTCAATACTAATTTTAAAAGGGAAGCAACCGGGAATGCACCACAAATAAATTTTGAAAATTTACCTTAACAACTATAAATCAATCTTAAAAATACTTTCACTACTTTTTTAATGGAAAAAATATTAATTACGGGCGCAGCGGGACAATTAGGAGTTGAACTCACCACTGCTTTAGCTTCAAAATATGGGGCCAGTAATATTCTGGCCAGTGATATTAACTCAGAATCAGCTAAAAAATTTAGTTCAGTAAAATTTCTAACCTTAGATGCTACCGATTCTAAGCACATTGAAAATATTATTGTAACTGAAAATATTACCCAGATATATCATTTAGCTGCTATCCTTTCAGCCAAAGGTGAAGATAATCCTCTTTTTACCTGGGATTTAAATATGAAGAGCCTTTTAGGGATTTTAGAGGCAGCCAGGAAATACCAGCTTAAAATTTTTTGGCCATCATCTATTGCTGTTTTTGGAAAAGACACGCCGCGTAACAATACACCCCAAAATCCGGCAATGATTCCAGGTACCGTATATGGTATCTCTAAGCAGGCCGGTGAACAATGGTGTAATTACTATGCTGAAAAGTTTAAAGTTGATGTGAGAAGCGTGCGTTATCCTGGCTTAATATCTTATTCAGCCCAACCTGGTGGTGGTACTACCGATTATGCTGTAGATATATTTTATAAATCTAAAGAAGATAAAAAATACACCTGTTTTCTTAGTAAAGATACCCGTCTACCCATGATGTATATGCCCGATGCCATAAGAGCCACATTGGAATTGATGGAAGCACCTGCTTCAGAAATTAAAACACGTACCTCCTATAACGTTTCCGGAGTAAGTTTTACACCGGCTGAACTTGCTGAAGAAATCAGTAAACATATCCCAGATTTCAAAATTTTATATGAACCTGATTTTCGACAACATATTGCAGACAGCCGGCCCCAGAGCATTAATGATGATGTAGCCGAACAGGAATGGGGTTGGGAACCTAAATACGATCTTAAAAAAATAACCGTAGATATGCTTAAAAATATAAAATGTGAAGCCTATTAACCTGGTGAACGGTTGTACTATTAATACCAAATTGAGCGTCTAAATCAGTATGGATTTTAATCCACTAAAAGCAGTATTTAGCGTTACAAGAAGCTAAATTGATTATAATATTCAATTTCATCATATGACTTTCAAAAAATTCGGAATAATAAAAACCTGGAGCGCTATTATTCTCCTGGGTTGGTTTAATTTTTCTCAGGCACAAAGTCCGGAAGGAGTCACTCACTCCGGGCAACACACAAACCAGATGCCTTTTCCAGTTGATTCGTATCACGAATTAGCAAACCCAACTCCCACTCCTGTTAAACTTTGGAATAATTCTCAAAAAACTATAATTGGATGGGGTAAAACCAGTAAAAGGTACGAGAAAGAAAAACCGGTATCGAAAGATTCACTTTCAACTGATTTAAACCTGCAAGGCTGGAGAGGAGAAAAACTTTCTGCTCAATGGGTAGTTTCAGCAGGAAAAAAAGATTTAAACCTAAGTGTAGAAATATCAGATTTAAAAAACAGAAATAATAACCAGGTTATTTCAAAGGAGCAAATAGAAAGTGCATTTGTTCGCTATGTATTAACAGATGAACTTAATAAAGATCAAAAAGGAGCCTGTGGCCATCGCGTCCCGGCAAACTTTGATTCAACTTTAGTGGCCGATGTTATAGATCATAAAAGAATTCAAGGTATTAAAACGAACCACAAGACCCGGCTGGTTATCCATTCAGGTTCCCCAAAACACCGAACCAGGTCTTTATTCGGGAACTTTAAAAATAAAGGATGGTAGTAAAATTTTAAAAAAGTCAATTATAACTATTACGGTAGAAGAACGTCTTTTGTCAGCTCCAAAAGAATGGAACTTCCATCTGGATCTATGGCAAAATCCATATGCTGCAGCCCGATATTATAAAACCGATTTATGGAGTGATGAACACTTTAAAGCTATGGAAGAGGATATTCATCATTATGTGAATGCTGGAGGAAAATCTATTACAGCAAGTATTATTGACCGTCCCTGGGATGGCCAAACACAGGATGCTTTTCATTCTATGATTCGGTGGACTAAGAAGCTTGATGGCACATGGGATTTTAGTTTTGATGTCTTTGATAAGTGGGTAGAATTTATGATGGATTTAGGCGTGACCAAACAAATTAATGCCTACAGTATGATTCCCTGGAAACTAAGCTTTGCTTATTTTGATGAAGCTACCAATACTACAAAACACCTTAAAACCAAACCCGGAGAGGAAGAATACAAAAATTCCTGGACAGCTATGCTTAAAGCCTTCGCTGCCCATTTAAAAGAAAAAGGATGGTTTGATAAAACTTATATCGCTATGGATGAACGCCCTATGGAATCTATGGAAGCGGCTATGAAAGTTATAAAAAATGCTGATAAGAATTTTAAAATATCTTTTGCAGGTAATAGTCATCCTGAATTGTTTAATGCTATAGATGATTATTCAATTACATTAAGTGAAAATTATCCCGATAAAATTATTGAATCCCGTAAAAAACAGGGAAAAACAAGTACTTTCTATACCAGTTGCTCCCATCCCTATCCCAATAGCTTCACTTTTAGTGAGCCTTCAGAAACCGAATGGTATGGCTGGTATGCCGCCAATAAAAAGTTAGATGGTTATTTACGTTGGGCATACAACAGTTGGGTTCTGGAGCCACTTTTAGACAGCAGGTTTACCACCTGGGCAGCTGGAGATACCTATTTTATTTATCCCGGCGGAAGAACATCTATACGCTTTGAAAAGCTATTAGCTGGAATACAAGCCTATGAAAAAATTCAAGTCCTAAAGTCTGAATTTAAAAGGAATAATAATACTGAAGCACTTTTACAAATTGATAAAATATTGTCCTCTTTCACAATAGATGAGCTTAACAATAAATCAGCTTCTGTAATGATAGATAAAGCTCAAAAGGCTTTACAAAACTTATAAAAATATTGCTATGAAAATTTTAAGTTTATTCTTTATAAATCCAGTAACCGTGGTTACTGGTAAATTTCACGCTTAAAATTACAATATATACCGATTATCATAAAATAAACAAAAGGCAAATTGAGAAATGAGCTAAGCCTTTATCACAATACTGTTTTAAGTAAATAGAATATTAAAAATAAATCCATGACTAAAGAAACAAACAAATCCATAATAATAATTGGAGTATTATTTTTCATTTTTGGCTTCGTTACCTGGTTGAACTCTGTCTTAATTCCCTATCTTAAAATAGCGAGTCAGCTCAATAATTTTGAATCTTACCTTGTAGCTTTCGCTTCATACATTTCCTATCTGGTTATGGCAATACCTTCGGCGTGGGTTCTAAAAAAAATAGGATTTAAAAAGGGTATGTCTACGGGATTAGTTGTTATGGCCATTGGTGCCCTAATTTTTATTCCAGCGGCTATATCAAGAACTTACGTTTTATTTTTATTCGGATTATTTGTTCAGGGCACTGGTTTAGCACTGCTGCAATCTGCTGCTAACCCTTATATTACCATTTTAGGTCCCATTGAAAGTGCGGCAAAACGGATGAGTATAATGGGAATCTGTAACAAACTTGCAGGAGCACTGGCCCCAATCATCTTTGGTGCTATTTTGCTTAAAAATATGGACAAGGTGGAAGCGAGTCTTACTGGGATGAATGCGGTAGAAAAAGCCGCTGAATTAGATGCGCTTTCAGCACGGGTAATAACACCATATATTGTAATGGCTATAATCCTTATAGGACTTTCTGTTTTAATTTACTATTCATCATTACCTGAAATTAAAACTGATGAAGAAGATGAAACTCTCGCAGCCGCCAATAAAAATAAAACCAATATTTTACAATTTCCTAATTTATTATTGGGTACCCTTGCAATGTTCCTTTACGTTGGTGTGGAAGTAATCGCCGGGGATACGGTGATTAGCTATGCCCGAGATGCCCACGATATCCCTACCAATGTAGCTAAATTTTTCACCACTTATACATTAATTGCAATGATTGTTGGTTATCTAATTGGTACCGTAACGATCCCAAAATATATTAGTCAGCAGAAAGCCTTACAGCTCTCTGGGATATTAGGAATAATATTGGGCCTGGTCGCCATTTTTACAAATGGCTACATATCGGTCTTAAGTATTTCTTTGTTAGGTCTTGCTAATGCCCTGGTATTCCCGGCCATATGGCCCCTTGCACTACACGGGTTGGGTAGGTTTACTAAAATAGGATCTTCATTTTTAATTATGGCCCTGGCGGGAGGTGCAATCTTACCACTTATTTATGGCTATCTTGCTGATACCTTTGATCCACAATCAGCTTACTGGATAGTTATCCCAAGTTATTTATATATATGGTTTTTTGCAGTTAAAGGACATAAAATTAAATAATAGCTTTCTATAAATCTTTTTGGTTATGTAATAGCATCTTTGAAGAAAGATGCTATTACATAAGTGACCGTTTTTGCGTAATTTCAACTAAAATATTCGTAGATTTTAAGCAATATTTCAGTAAACAACTTTAAAGCAAGCTCACGCATTATTATTGAAAAATTTAATTTGATTTCGAGGCAGTCCTCGGAGCATTTAGTATCGTTTATCCAGTAAAAAAAAACTTTCTCTACTTCAGCTTCAGCAATTTACTCCTGCACAAACTTTAATTCTATTTTTTTACAAATTTGTCAACTTTCGAATGTTGATAAATTCATATTTAACTGATAATAAGCTTATTAACAATTTTTGTTTGATAACTTTTTTTAACAAGATTTTATATTCTTGTACTTCTTTGTCTATATTTACATTCCGCTTGAAACTATTACTAATCCAAAATCTAAAATTAATATGGGTGTGAACACTACTACCGCCGCTCCTAAGACTTATAGCCAGGATGAGGCTTTTAAAGCTTCGTTAGACTATTTTAAAGGAGATGATTTAGCCGCACGGGTGTGGGTAAATAAGTATGCGCTTAAAGATTCCCAGGGGAATATTTATGAGCTTACGCCAAACGATATGCATCGTAGAATTGCAAAAGAAATTTCCCGTGTAGAGCAACGCTACCCAAACCCAATGAGTGAAGATGAGGTTTTTGACCTTATTAAAGACTTTAAATATATTGTCCCTCAAGGTAGCCCAATGGCCGGTATAGGTAACCCTTACCAAATTGCTTCCCTTTCTAACTGTTTCGTAATTGGTAACGATGGCGATTCAGATTCTTATGGAGGGATTATGAAAATAGACCAGGAACAGGTTCAGCTTATGAAACGCCGTGGTGGTGTTGGGCATGATCTTTCCCACATTCGCCCAAAAGGCTCGGCGGTAAAAAACTCTGCCCTTACTTCTACCGGTATTGTTCCTTTTATGGAACGTTACTCCAACTCCACTCGTGAAGTTGCCCAGGATGGGCGTCGTGGAGCGCTTATGCTCTCAGTTTCTATTAATCACCCAGATTCTGAAGATTTTATAGATGCAAAAATGGAGCAGGGAAAAGTAACCGGCGCCAATGTATCGGTTAGAATTGATGACGAATTTATGCGCTCGGTTAAAGAAGATCGCAATTACGTTCAGAAATATCCAATTTTTAGCGAAAATCCGAAGAAATCTAAAGAGATCGAAGCTAATAAGCTTTGGAAAAAAATAGTACATAACGCCTGGAAATCGGCTGAACCTGGAATACTTTTCTGGGACACCGTAATTAACGAGTCGGTGCCAGATTGTTATGCAGATCTTGGATACAAAACGGTTTCTACCAATCCATGTGGTGAAATTCCGCTTTGCCCTTATGATTCTTGTAGACTGTTAGCTATAAACTTATTTTCTTACGTAGAAAATCCGTTTACTAAAGAGGCTTCTTTCAATTTTGAACTTTTCAAAAAACATATTGCCGCTGCACAGCGCATTATGGACGATATCATTGATCTTGAATTAGAAAAAATTGATGCGATTCTTGCTAAAATTGAAGCAGATCCTGAAGGTTCAGAAATTAAAGGTGTAGAATATAATCTTTGGAAAAACATTCAAACCAAAGCTAAAGAAGGTAGAAGAACCGGAATTGGCATCACTGCTGAAGGTGATATGCTTGCCGCTTTAGGTATTAAATACGGAAGTGATGAGGGTGTAGATTTTTCAGTAAAAATCCATAAGCACATCGCTATTGAAGCTTACAGAGCTTCAGTTTACGCAGCAAAAGAAAGAGGTGCTTTCGGAATATTTGATTCAGAAAGAGAAAAAGAAAATCCTTTTATTCTTCGACTTAAAGAGGCCGATGAGAAATTGTATTACGATATGCTTGAATATGGCCGCCGTAATATTGCTTTACTTACTATTGCCCCCACAGGAACTACCAGTTTAATGACGCAAACCAGTTCTGGAATTGAGCCGGTATTTATGCCTGTTTACAAACGAAGAAGAAAAGTAAATCCTAACGATAAAGATTCCCGCGTAGATTTTGTAGATGAAGTTGGCGATTCCTGGGAAGAATACGTGGTTTTCCACCATCGATTTAAAGAATGGATGAAGGTTAACGGCCACGAAATAACCGATGATTATACACAAGCCGAACTGGACAAACTTGTAAAAGCTTCTCCTTACTACAAAGCCACTTCTAACGATGTAGATTGGTTGAGTAAAGTAAGAATGCAGGGAGCGGTACAAAAATGGGTAGATCACTCCATTAGTGTGACCATTAACTTACCAAACGATGCTACCGAAGAATTGGTAGGTCAACTATATTTAGAAGCTTGGCAAGCGGGTTGTAAAGGAGTGACTGTGTATCGTGATGGTTCTCGTTCTGGAGTTCTAATTTCTAACGAAGAGAAAAAAGAAGAGGCTGAAGAAGAAAACAATACGCCATTCCCAACTACACGTCCGCAAAGCTTAACTGCAGATGTGGTTCGTTTTCAGAATAACAAAGACAAATGGATTGCTTTCATTGGCTTAATTGACGATAGACCTTACGAGATCTTTACCGGTTTTGCAGATGATGAAGAAGGAATTCTGCTTCCACGCTGGGTGACAGAAGGTACTATTATTAAAGCCAGAAATGAAGATGGAACTTCTCGTTACGATTTTCAATATGAAAACAAACGAGGTTACAAAACAACTATAGAAGGATTATCGCATAAATTCAACCCGGAATACTGGAATTATGCTAAATTGATTTCTACCACGCTTAGACACGGGATGCCAATTGAAAAGGTAGTAGATTTAATAAGCAGTTTACAGTTAGACAGTGAATCTATAAACACCTGGAAAAACGGAGTTGCGAGGGCGCTAAAACGCTTTATCGCCGATGGTACCGTTGCCAAGAAACAAAAATGTACAAATTGTAATTCATCTAATCTTATCTATCAGGAAGGCTGCCTTACCTGTCAGGATTGTGGTTCTTCCAAATGTGGATAGATAGCTCTTGTTAGATTAGATAAAAAAGGCCTTTTGAATTATTTCTAAAAGGCCTTTTTGTTTATAGAAGTGAAATGTGTTTAACTAAAGATGTTTGATGAGGTTTTCAACTCGTCATTCTGAATTCATTTCAGAATCTAAGATGTTAGCAATAAGAACAAGTTTGAAGCTGAAACAAGTTTGAAGCTGAAACAAGTTCAGCTTGACGAATGAAGTTTTTCAAACTTCCTATTTCATTTTATTATTCCAAACTCACCGAAATAATCCCAACTCCCTGCGGCTTTTCCAGCTTAATATCTTCAATTCCCGGGCCGATTGAAAATTGCAGCGCTTCTGTATTTTCTAATTCAAAATCGCCTTCATAAGAATGTTCGAAATAATACGGTAAAAATGAAGGATAAGGTCTTGGCAGACTCACTGTTTTAACCGGTTTTAAAGCGGAAAGATCAATTTTATAAGTTTTGGTCTCCTGGTCAAGATCTAATGTAGTTCCAAAAGCCGCTCCGTTTTTCATTACCAAGGCAATTTGAAGTTTATCTGTTCTTTCGGTTAATGCTCTGGCTTTGATCACAAGGCTATTTTTGGAATTTAACTCGCTTTTACGACCGGTAATTTTTCTATTGAAATTATATCGAAAAGAGTAATCGTAAACCGGTTCTGCCTCAGGGTTTTCAACATCTTTTTCAAAAAGTTTCTCCACTTTTACCTGATATTCTGCTTCGCCCGGAATATCAGTTGGCACGAGCTTATTTTCAGGGCTCCACTCGCCTACTACATAATCTTCGTCTTCTGAAGCATTAAAAATATAAAGCGGTTTAGTCTCTTTTACAATTTGTGTGGTATATACCTCTTCAAAATAAAAATCCCAATCTTCAGGACTTCCAGAAACTTCACCGGGGAAAGTTTCTTTTCCTTTATTAGTAGTAACGATAATTCGATACTCCAAAAAGCCATTTTTCA
Organism: uncultured Salegentibacter sp.; assembly: GCF_963972535.1. Taxonomy (NCBI): domain Bacteria; kingdom Pseudomonadati; phylum Bacteroidota; class Flavobacteriia; order Flavobacteriales; family Flavobacteriaceae; genus Salegentibacter; species uncultured Salegentibacter sp. The sequence continues at coordinate 36,376 of NZ_CAXAVR010000002.1, read as the reverse complement.
ACACATTTTCCGGAATTTCCGCCGAATAATTATAAGCGTTATTATTTTTAAGCTCAATAGCTTCATAAGTATTCCCGTTTTGCAACCAGGCTTCTACTTTTTCTATTTCTTTGTCTGAAACGATCTCTGCAGTAATTTCAGATGAAGAATTTTCCCTAAGTTCTTTTATCGGCTCGTGCATAACATAAGTTTTCGCTACGGTACTTTCCGGAGCGGTAAACTCTTCCAGCTCGAACCTTAAATTTATATCTGAATTTTCATCAATTTCGGCTCCTTTATTTTTCAAAAGATAAGTTCCGGGACGAATTTTAAAAGTTTTCCCGTTAACTTCAGGTGTAAACTCATTGTCTTTGTTTAAAACTTTCAGGCTAAAGTCTTCATTTAAACCGGCAAGATCTAAAGTCATTTCCCATTTATTCCATTTGATCACCGCAACGGTTTTTTCAAGGCTGTTGCTTCCAAAAGGATTATCGACCAAAATAGCATCAGGCATTACTTCCAATCTCCAAACACCGTCGTCTAATTTATCGAGAAAATAGGCGCCTTTACCTTCATATTTAACCACTTCAGAATTACCAAAACCGGCAACTTGCTTGAGGTTTTTTAAGGATTTTGGCTGATTATCATTCGTATTGGTATAAATAAATTTTTCTTCAGAATTTAATACCGCGAGATCTTTTTCATAATCAATCGTAAAATCCTGAAATTCCAGGTTTTCTGGATAAATACCTAAATCACTATTTACAGGAACCTGATGAAAAATCTCCCCCACAATCATTAAGGAGAGGGCTTTTTGTGGCGTGTAGGCCAGGTTCATATAGTGCGTATTGTATTCGGTATTTCCAAACGCCAAATAAGTAGGATCGTAAGCGAAGTGAGTTCCTATCTGGATTCCGGCTTCCCGGAAACTCCTTGCCATTGCAGGATAGATATAAGATTTCATCACATCGGCGGCATCAAATTCGTACACGAGCTTCGCCGCGTTATTTTCTTCAATTACATCATTAAACGGAATATAATAATCGTTTACATTTGGTAACAAATTCCCTTCCAATTCCTTCTGAAACCCCAATCCTGTTGGGTACCATTGAAAAGTTCCGCCATCTATTCCAGCATCAAAATAAGATTCGGCGAGATGAATACTATGACTTACATTATAGAAAATTGGTTTCTTAGAGCCGGTGCTTTTCATTGATTTCACCATTTTCTCAATGAATTCCTGCACTTCTTCAGGCTCTCCTTTATGGTGCGGTTCGTTGCTAATTTCAAAAGCAATAAGGTTTGGCTCATTTTTATAAGCTACGCCCGTATGCGGATTCACGTGATTCAGGAATTGCTTCAAATAATTTTCCTGAGCTTTAATAGCACCGGGCTCAGTTAAGCTTCCGGCTTTTTCGTATTTGTTAGAAAATCCGGGAGTATCTTCATCGGGTTCCGGCCAGCCATTTCCCCAATAAGCAATGGGTGTAACCACGAAATTTATATCACGTTCCTTGAGCTTTTTCAATAAATAATCAAATAACTCGAGATGTTCGTTTAATATTAAATTGCCTTCTTCATCACTAATTTCAGTATCCCAAACGTGAATTCTATAAAGATCAAAACCGAGTCGGGAAAAATGATAAACATCCTTATCTATCGCTTTTTTTAGATCTATACCTAATTTCTCACCACTTCGATAGCCGTGCGCAAAAGGTACCGAATAATTGACTCCAAAACCTTTGACTTCTGCATCGTTATGCCCCCAACGCATCAGGCCTTCATTATCTACGTAAACATCTTCTTTTTCCTGGGCAAAACTTATAAAACTGATTACAAAAAATATAAAACTCAGCAAAAATCTCTTCTTCATATATAAATTTTAAACATCACAAATTTCAATAGCTTTCTTTAATGAAGAAATTTCATCGGAATTGGTAGGAATAAATTCCTGGGCAACAAAACCTTCAAAACCGGTTTCTACAATGGCTTTCATAATTGCAGGATAAAAAAGTTCCTGGGTATCACCAATTTCGTTACGACCGGGAACTCCGGCAGTGTGATAATGATTTATGTGTTTATGGTGCTTTTTAATTGTAGCAATAATATCTCCTTCCATTACCTGCATATGGTAAATGTCGTAGAGCAATTTAAAGTTATCTGCTCCCATTTCTTCAGCCAGGGCAACACCCCATTCGGTATGATCTGCCATATAATCTGGATGATTAACCTTACTGTTAAGCAACTCCATTACCAGGTTTACATTTTTCTTTTTAGCGTATTTAAGCAGCGGCTTTAAACCTTTTGAGCAATTTTTAATTCCGGTTTTCTCATCCATTCCGCGTCTATTTCCCGAGAAAACAATTACGTTTTTAATGTTATGTTTTGAAGCTTTATCAATTAAACCCTTATATTTTTCCTGAAGATCTTTATGGTTTTTTGGCTCATTAAATCCATTTTCAATACTGGCAAAATCGTCTGTTGCCATAGAACAAACCAGGCCATATTTTTCCACTGTATCCCATTCTGAAGGTTTTAAAAGATCTATTGCCTGAATTCCCATACTCGCACAGGTTTTTGCAAATTCATCTAAAGGAATATTCTGAAAACACCATCGGCAAACCGAATGCTTAACATTGTTCTTTTTTCTATTAGGTAAGCTGTTGTTATCTATATATTTCATAGCAGCAAAAGAAGATGCTACTCCACCCAGGCTCAAAATCCCTGAACCAATGGCTATACTTTTTAACGCATTACGTCTTGTGAATTTCTTGTCCATTATTTATATATTAAGTTGGTATAATAAAATAGAAAAGTCAAAATTCAGGTGAAACTCACCGGGAATAAGACTTTAATTATAAAAACAAGGCTGAAGGAAAAACGATTGACTCAAATATGTATTCCACAACTATCTTTTCTTAGCAAATTATTATAAACGTAAAAATTACAATTAATTTTCAGAAAACAAATTTTTCGGAAAAGATTTTTTTAAAATTTTCTTAACACATTTTTAGAAGAAAAAACTTCACTTACGCGATTTCAAAATTGAAGCCGGACTCTTGAAGTTTCAGGTATTTTTTGCGGTCAAATTTGTATAAAAATGCACCTCGCCGCGAAGTAGACATATCTTTTTCGTCTAATTTAACCAACACATTTAAGGAAAGTACTTTTTTTCTAAAGTTTCGGGAATCGATTTCTTTATGATAAACGGCCTCATAAAGCTTTTGTAATTGCGGAATGGTAAATTTCTCTGGAAGTAATTCGAATCCTATGGGTTTATACCTGGCTTTTCTGCGTATTCTAACCAGGGCATCTTTTACCATCTGGTTATGTTCCAGCACCAAATCTGGCACATCTTCTAAATCATACCAATGCGCTCCATGTCTTTCTACCAGTTCCTTATCATACTCGCCAATTCTTATTAAAGCATACTGGGCAATAGAAATAGTTCTATATCCAGGATCGCGAAACGTGGTCCCATAGGTTTTTAGTTCTTCCATAAACACGTTTTCCAGGCCGGTTATTTCCTTTAAAACACGTTTTGCGGCTTCTTTCACATCTTCATCCAATTTCACAAAACTTCCTATAAGAGACCAGGTTCCCATAAGTGGTTTAACCCTTCTTTTAAAAATGAGAAGCTTCAGGTTTCCTTCATCAAATCCAAAAATTACGCAGTCTGTAGCAACGTACATTTTATCTTCCTGAATGTAGAAATCCTTTTGAAACGGTTTCATTAAAAATTGATGTTTAGACTAAGATATGAAAATTCTTAAAGCTCATATTTTCAGCATGGTTATTGGGCAAAATAAGCATAAATAAATACTACAAGCACCACAATTCCCAGCCCAACTGGTTTTACCAATTTCCATGGCTGGATATCTACCTGCTTTGTATAATCTAAAATAAAAGGTTCAATTCTTGGCTTCCATTTCCCTATTATAAACATAATTAGCACGTTTAGAACAAATAATATCGCCATTACGTGAAGGTAATGCGGTAGTGCATCTTCTCCAACCACAAAATATTTTAATCCCAAATAGATTAAATAGAACCCAACCCCACTAAAAATTGCCACTTTAGCCGCAATCGCAGGAATTCGTTTAGTAAGATAACCTACAATAACAATAGTTAAAATTGGAATACTGTAACTTCCGTTTACTTCCTGCAAATACCCAAAAAGCCCCTGGGGCGCATTGGCTATAAAAGGCGCAATAAGCATAGCGCCAATGGCCAGGAATATTCCGAAGCGTTTTCCTTGTTTTACTACTTTGGCTTCACTGGCTTCCTGGTTAAAATATTGTTTGTAAATATCTATTCCAAAAAGGGTAACCGAACTGTTTAATGCTGAATTAAAAGAACTCAAAATTGCACCGAAAAGTACAGCCGCAAAAAATCCTGTAAGTACCGGTGGAAGTACCGCATTTACCAATGCAGGATATGCCTGGTCGGCATTATCTAAATCGCCCTGAAACATATGCCAGGCAATAATACCCGGAAGAACCACAATAATTGGCCCGAGGATCTTTATAAAAGCAGCTAGCATTAAACCTTTTTGGCCTTCCCTAAGGTTTTTAGCCGCCAAAGCTCGCTGAATAATTGCCTGGTTGGTTCCCCAGTAAAATAATTGCACCAGCATCATTCCGGTAAATATTGTTGAAAAAGGAACCGAAGCTTCAGGCCCTCCAATAGAATTAAACTTCTCGGGATTAGAATCTACTAAAACTTCCAGCCCATTAATAATTCCGCCATCTCCAATAGCCATAAGTCCAAAAATGGGAATTAATAAACCTCCTACGAGTAAACCTACAGCATTAATAGTATCTGAAACTGCTACAGCTTTTAATCCTCCAAAAATTGCGTAAATAGATCCTACGATCCCTATCCCCCATACAGTAAGCCATAAGGCGGTATTTGCACTAACTCCCAGCATTTCAGGAATTCCAAACATCGTACTAATTGCTAAAGCACCAGAATACAAAACAATAGGTAAGAAAATGATCATATACCCTGATAGGAATAGTGCCGAAACCAGGGTTTTTGTTCCTCTATCAAATCGTTTTTCTAAAAATTGTGGTACTGTGGTTAGCCCTCCTTTTAAATAACGTGGTAGTAAGAATAATGCGGTTATTACTATGGCTATGGCTGCTAGGGTTTCCCAGGCCATTACTAAAATTCCTTCGCTAAAAGCCTGGCCATTTAAACCTACAATTTGTTCTGTAGATAAATTTGTGAGTAAAACCGAACCTGCAATAACTCCTGCCGTAAGACTCCTTCCGCCAAGAAAATATCCATCACTTGTACTTTCATCGGTTTTTCTGGTGGCTAAATAGGCAATTACAGCCACTAATAGGGTAAAACCAATGAATGATAAAATTCCAACCATAGCTTATTTAAAAATTTTGTTAAATATAAAATTATATATGAGTTTTGATCCTACTTAAGGTATAAACTTATTATTGACCGCTAACCGAGAAGTTATAGGAGATCCAATTGTAGTACTGATCTCCCGGTTTTAAAACGGCTTCAGGAAAGTTTCTAAAATTAGGAGCATCAGGGAAATTTTGGGCCTCTAAACATAACGAAGGATATTCTTCGGCGATTTCGGTGTGGTAATTCAAATCTTCCGGAAGGTTTTCTGGAGCATAAGCCACCAGTGCTTTTTGATTGGTTTTTACTTCCATTTTTATTCCGGTTAAAGGAGCAAAAAGCCTTGCAGCAACTTCATCTATATCAGATTTTAAAACATAGGTATCATCCAAGCTCCGGTTTCCAATTAATTTACCTTCAATAAAGTTTTTTGGGTGTTTTTTAAGTTTGGTTAAATTACCGGTAGGCAATAAGTTTTTGTCTACTTCAAGGATTTTTTCAGCTTCAATCTTTAAAAAATGATCGCTTATACTGCCACCTCCATTAAGGTTAAAATAAGTATGATTGGTAAGATTAATCACAGTTTTTTTATCGGTTTTAGCCGAATATTCTATAAGCAATTCATCATTTTCTGTAAGCGTATATTTAACCTCAACCTGTAAATTCCCAGGATAATATTCTTCCCCGTCCTTGCTGAAATAAGTTAGTTTTACTGAAGGATTGGGCGCCACTTCCTCTTCTTCAATTTTCCATACCTTATACTGAAATCCATTCTCGCCCCCGTGAAGATGAACATTATTGGTTTCATTTAATTTATAGGTAATATTATCCAGCTGAAACTCCCCATTAGAAATTCTACCGGCATAACGCCCCACCGAAGCACCAAAACATTTATTATTCTCTTTATAGGCCGAAGTTATAAATTCTTCTGCCCGCGGGCTAACCACCACATTCACTTTATTCCCGGCCTTATCTTTTATTTTAAGGCTTATAACAGCAGCACCATAGTTAAGAACCTGGAGTTCATTCCCGTTATTATTAGCAAGAGTTACCGTTTTTAAATCTTCTTTTTGAGTTTTCAAATTAATTTTTTTAGTTGGTTCTACCGGAAATCCAGTTATCTACTTTTTCTTCCAGAATATTCAAAGGTAAAGCTCCATCTAATAGAATTACATCATGGAATTCCCTAATATCAAAATCATCACCCAGTTTTTCTTCTGCTTCTTTCCTTAACTCCAGTATTTTATTCATCCCTATTTTATAGGCTGTAGCCTGCCCCGGCATAACAATGTGTCGTTCTACCATTTTCACGCAGTCACTTTCTGCATTGGGCGTATTCGCTTTATAATATTCTATTCCTTCCTGCCTGGTCCATTTTTTAGCGTGAATTCCTATGTCTACCACTAGCCTGCAAGAACGCCAGAGTTCCATTGCCAATCTACCAAAATCGGAATAAGGGTCTTTGTAAAATCCTATTTCCTTTGGTAATAATTCGCTGTAGAGCCCCCAACCTTCCACATAAGCTGTATAAAAACTAAACTTTCTAAACTGCGGAATATCCTCCAACTCCTGGGCTATGGCAATTTGCATATGGTGGCCTGGGATACCTTCGTGGTATGCCAAAGCTTCCATCTGGTAAGTAGGCATAGCAGCCATATCGTATAAATTAGCATAATAAGTTCCCGGCCTTGAACCATCTTTTGCAGGTTGTTGGTAAAATGCTTTCCCGGCACTTTTTTCTCTGAAAGGTTCTACCGCTTTTACTACCAATTCTGCTTCAGGTTCAGTTAGAAAAAGTTCGTCTAAATTCACCTTCATTGTATTTATAATTTCGGTAGCTTCAGCAAGATATTTTTGCTTGCCCATAGAATCGTTGGCATAATAAAATTGCTCATTAGTACGCATAAACTCAAAGAAGTCCTGTAGTGTGCCTTCAAAGCCTACCTCTTCTTTTATTTTTTCCATTTCGCCGTGAATACGTGCTACCTCATCCAACCCAATTTGATGAATTTCCTGAGCCGAAAGATTAGTAGTTGTAGTTCTTTTAAGAGCATTGGCATAAAACTCTTCTCCTTTTGGAAATTTCCACGCTCCAGCATCATTATTTGCACGTTTTTGTTGAGTTTCCAGGAAAGAAATTAAATTTTCGTAAGCGGGTTTTACTTCTTTAACCAGAGCATTTTCAGCTTTTGAAATGAGTTCTTTTTCCTGCGCTTTTGTAAGTTCCAGCTTAGATAGCTTGGATTTAAAGTCGTTGAGTAAGGCACTGTTTTCTACAGATTTGCCGAAGGGTTTGCCTTTAATTACGTTTCTACTGGATTCCAAAACCCTGTCAAAAACAAAAACCGGCGGAACAATCCCATTTTGTTCCCTAATTTTTAGATTTCCAATAACTTCTTCCATAACCTTGGGAATCCCCTTCAGCCTGGCTATATAAGCTTCGGCATCGCTTATAGAATCTATACGGTGCATATTAATTAAAAAAGCTGGCAGCTCGGCATGGCGCCCAAACATCTGGTTTACCGGATAATTATAAAACCGAAAATCATAATCGGCGACTTCATTTTCTAATTTCTGAAGGTATAAATCGTAACTCAAACGCGTTTGCTCGTTTAGGGCTGAAGCATCTACTTTCTTTAAATATTCTAAACGCTTTTTAGCTTTTTTTCGATCTTCGGCATATTTAAGGTGTGAAAAATCGTCCCACTTCCCATAATTGGTTTTTTGTCCCAATTGGGTTTGCATCATAGGCGATTCTTCCACGTCTTTTTGAAATTCTTTTTCAAAATATTCATTTAATTCTGCCGAATGTTCTGCTATTTCTTCTTCGGAATAATTTCCTTCTTTTTGACTACATGAAATCCCTAAAAACAGGAAACTGATTAGAAGGATTTTATGAATAAATCTAATACTCATAGGCTATTCTTTTAATATTGAAAATTCTATTGCAGAATCTCCATAAATGGTGTGGGTTTGTTTCTGAAAATCTTCTTCTTCGGCTTCAAAAATATTTGGCACAAAAGTTTGAGGATTTCTGTCTATAAGCGGAAACCAGGTACTTTGCACCTGAATTTGTAATTTATGTCCTTTTTTAAAGGTATGGTTAATATCCTGCAGCGTAATATTTACCGGAGTCTTCTTGTTAGGCTCAAATGGCTCGGGATTTTCAAAACTGTTTCTAAATCTGCCCCGCATCACTTCACTACGCACCATCATGTGGTAGTTGTCCATATCAAGATGGTCCATGGTTTCTTCGTAATCTTCTGAGTCGGCCGGGTAAACATCTATTACCTTCACCACCCAATCTGCCGCAGTTCCAGTGGTTGCCACGCTTAAACGTGCCAAAATCTCACCGGTAAGTTTCATATCTTCTTCCAATACTTCGGTTTCAAAAACCAGAACATCTGGTCTCCTGGCAGCAAAACGTTGGTCGCCCGTCATATATTCTCTTGGGGTGAAGACTGCTTTAATTTCATTATTATAAGAAACAGGTTTTGCCGGGTCACTTACAAAGCTTTCTTCATTATTGGTTGCTTCGTTGGTTAACTCCTGGTTATCTCCCAGGTAAAAAATCTTTTCTTCCGTATTTTTTGGAGGCCAGGCTTCATAAGAATTCCATTTTCGGGCACCGGTATCGTAAACATAGGCTTCAGCTAGATCTACATCACCATCGCCCTTTTCTTTTAGAAAGTGGTTAAAGAACTTTGTTTCAATATTTCTTTGATAATCTTCAGAAATATTATCGCCAAAATAAACATTTCCTACTGCCTGTCTTTCGGTTTGTCTCGCCCAATCGCCGTGGCTCCAAGGACCAAAGACCATGATATTATAATTATCGCTGGTTTCTTCAATTTTCTTGTAAGTATTAAAAGGGCCGTAAAGATCTTCAGCATCAAACAATCCGCCCACAACCATTACGGCAGGTTCGATATCTTCTAAATGCTGAATAATCCCGCGGCTCTGCCAAAATTCATCATAATTTGGATGCTCTTTTAGTTGTTGCCAAAATATATTGTCTTCTCCATAATATTCGTCCAAATTACTAAGTGGTCCCACATCTAAAAAAAACTGGTACTGATCCTGGGTCCCAAGACCTGGCAATTCGTACCAGGCTTCGGTAGTAGGGCCGGTTTTATCATATCCAAAAAGTCCGGTTGCTCTCCAGTAACTCAATAAATAAGCCCCATTGTGATGAAAATCGTCAAAAAAGAAATCCCCAATTCCGGCTTGTGGAGATGAAGCTTTTAGAGCAGGGTGAGCATCTACTAAAGAAGCAACAGCGTAGTGACCGGGATACGAAATTCCCCAGGCTCCTACCCTCCCATTGTTGTTATCTACATTCTCAATAAGCCATTCAATAGTATCATAAGTATCGCTGGATTCGTCAAATTCATTTCCAGATTTATTTGGAATAATTGCCCGCATATTATCATACTTCCCTTCACTCATCCAGCGGCCGCGTACATCCTGGTAAACCACAATATTCCCTTCTTTCATTAAATATTCATTGGGACTAATAAGCGAACGAAATTGATCTTTTCCATAAGGCCGGGAGCTATATGGAGTTCGCTGCATTAAAATAGGATATTCTTTAGAAGTATCTTTTGGGGAATAAATGGTAGTGTGTAACAAAGTTCCGTCCCGCATTGGGATATCTACTTCTGTTTTATTATAATGTTCTTTTACATCATATTCTTCTTGTGAAATAAGATGAACGGGTAAAAAACTCAAAAACAGAAGGATAAAACTTAAACGGAGTAATTTCATAGTTAAGGGATATTTTAAGCCCCTAAGATAGAAATTACCCCGACAAACTTAAAGGAATTTTAATCGATAATCGAGTTTTAAATGCATCAAGGCCTGCTTATAAATTAAAAACATTTTCCCTTCTATGCCTTCCTGGCTTAACCCGTTTTAGATTATTTTACCGCTGTCTCCTGGAATTTAGTAAGACCTTCCTGAAGCCAGGTAAGATATTCTGACTCGTTTGGCGTGTAACCAACAGGTTCGTTAAGAAGATTTACATCATTATCCAGCAACACATAAAATGGTTGGGAATTATTTTTAAAATTAAGGGTTTGAAAAGTTGCCCATTTATCACCAATAGTTTCAATTGATTTTATTCCGCCTTTTGGTTTTAGATAATTAAACTGCGCTGCCTCCGGCAATTCTTTTCTATCGTCTACATAAAGGGATATGAGAATATATTCTTCATTTAAAACATCAAAAACTTCTGGATTACTCCAAACCTGCTCCTCCATTTTCCGGCAGTTTACACAGGCCCAACCGGTAAAATCCAGGATAATAGGTTTGTTTTGCTCCCGGGCGGCTTCCAGGCCTTTATCCCAGTCTTTATAAGCTTCCAGGCCTAAAGGTGCTTCGGTACCTTTGTCATAAATACTATAAAATAATGGGGGTGGAAAACCGCTTAGAAGTTTAAGATTCGCTGCAGAAGTATTGGTTAAACCGGGAATTAAATAAAGTACAAATAAGAAAGTAAGCACACCAACACCAAATCTAACTTTACTGATTTTCCTTTTAGGCCCATCGTGAGGAAAACGAATAAATCCGAATAAATAAGCCATAAGTCCTAAACCTACAAGAATCCATATTCCAAGGAAAATTTCACGCTTTAGAAGTCCCCAATGTTCCACAAGATCGGCGTTAGAAAGGAATTTAAAGGCCAGTCCTAATTCTATAAAACCTAAGGTTACTTTTACCGTATTTAGCCAACCGCCACTTTTTGGCAAAGAATTAAGCCAGTTAGGAAATAGAGCGAAAAGTGCAAAAGGAAGCGCCAGCGCAAGACCAAAACCACCCATTCCCATAGAAAGCTGCATCGCACCGCCATCGCTAGTAAGCGATCCACCAAGCAGTGAACCTAAAATAGGGCCGGTACAGGAAAAAGAAACTAAAGCTAAAGTAAGCGCCATAAAAAAGATGCCTACAAAACCGCCTACGCTAGAAGCTTTATCATCCATCTTATTGCTCCAGGAACTCGGTAAGGTGATCTCATAATAACCGAAAAAAGAGAACGCGAAAATGATGAAAATGATAAAGAAAATAATATTCAGCGTAACATTTGTGGAGATATTATTGAGAATTTCAGGATTTACACTGTCCAGTAAATGAAAAGGTAAGCTGAGCAAAACATAAATAATGAATATGAAAAAACCGTATAAAATCGCGTTAACTAATCCTTTTTGTCGGTTTTTAGCGCCCTTGGTAAAAAATGAAACCGTAAGTGGAATCATAGGAAAAACACAAGGTGTAAGCAAAGCGATTAAACCACCAATAAAACCAAGTAGAAAAATATTTAGAAAATTATTACCCTCTTTCTCTTCAGGCGCAAATTTCTCCATTCCTGAAACATTAATGTTTAATGCTTCGGTAAGTTCTTTGTCTTTTTCAGAAATTTCCAGATCGGTAAAACCTGCGGTTATTTCATTGTCTTCAAGAGAAATATTGAAACGCTCGGTTTCCGGAGGCAAACATTTTTCATCATCACAAACAGAGAAATAAATTTCGGCAATAATTTCAGGATCACTTTCAGGCTGTACTTTAATTTGCTGCGTAAAAACCGCTTCATCTTCAAAATAGGTAATATCGGCTTCAAAAACCTTGTCGTAAATCGGTTCAATATCTGGCTCTGTAGTTTCACCAATAAGTTCAAAATTTTCTTCAGCATTATTATAAGAGAAAGTCGTGGCGATTGGTGCAATATCAATATCGGCTTCTTTTTGCGAATATAAATGCCAGCCATCTTCAAGATTTGCAGTAAAAATAAGCGTGAAGATACTATCGTTTTCCTTTTCTACGGAAGCTTCCCAGCTTATGGGATCTGCCATTTGGGAATCCCCGCTCCCGTCGTCAAAATATTGTGCCTGTAATTGGATAAATGGAATAAAAAATAAGAGCAGACTCGCCAGATATTTCATAAACTGAAAGTAATTTTTATAATTTTTTGATCGGGTGAAATAATTGAAAAACGCCTATCGGCACGCTGATTAATCACCCAAACAATTTTTTCGCCAGAGCACAGCAACCAGCTGTTTTCTTTCTCGGGCAAAGATAATTTTTTGTCTTTAAAGAAGTCGCTTAACTTCTTCTTTCCTTTCATCCCAAAAGGATAAAATATATCGCCCTCCTGCCATTTTCTTACCGTGAGCGGATAATCCAATTTTTCAGGATCTACATAAATACAATTTGAAGTTTTTTCTGTTATTTCTTTAACTCTTGAAAATGAAAAAGTTCCCATTGGCAACATTGCAAAATCTTCATTTTTCGCAATTTTATAAGTTTTATTTTCAGTTTTATCAATTTCGGTAAGCAGTAAATAATCCCGGTCTTTTATTAACCTGTGTGAAGCTGAAAAAACCATTTTTCCCGGTTGTGCATCTAATAAGTGGTATACATCGTTCCATTCGGTAAAGCCGAAAGATTTAAGCAATTGGTATAAAATGGCTGAAGTATTCGGTACTTTTTTAAGATAATTTATATCCAGGCTGTAACCGTATTTTGTTTTACCTATAATTTTTGGGTAGAGCAAACTCATATAATCCTCTACCAATTCCTCATTTTCTTTTAAATGAGATTGGGTTTTTAAAAAAGTTTCTAAAAACTGCGGATTCAATTCTTCAAAAATGGGAACAATCTCGTGCCTAATTTTATTCCGAAGATATTTTGTAGATACATTAGTGCTATCTTCTCGCCAGGCAATATTATTATCTCTCGCGTAAGCTTCTATTTTCTTTCGGGAGAAATTAAGCAAAGGCCTTATTATCTTATTACTGTCAGCATTTATACCGCTTAAACCTTCCAGACCGGCACCTCGTAATAAATTAATAAAAAAAGTTTCTAAACTATCGTTCGCGTGATGAGCCGTGAGAGTATAATCAAACTGATGTTTTATTCTTAATTCTTCAAACCACTCATACCTAAGATCTCGTGCCGCCATTTGGATAGACAGACCATTATCTTTAGCGTACTGCTCGGTATCAAAATTCTCTACAAAAAGCTTCACTCTTAACCTTTTTGCAAGATCGGTTACAAAATCTTCATCGGCGTCACTTTCTTCATCTCTAAGGTTAAAATTGCAATGTGCTACAGCAAAATCAAGTTTAGCCGAATTGCATAAATGAGCCAGTACCACGCTATCTACCCCGCCACTTACTGCAAGCAAAAGCCTGGTGTTACACAGGTACGGAAATTGAGATTTGATCTCATTTTTGAAAGCTTTTTCCATAGAAAATCAAAGATACGAAAAGAGTTGGCAGTGTTTAAGTAAGCAGTATGCAGAATCTTATGATTACTATTTGGGACGGAGCAATCCACGACTGATTTAAGACATTTTTTAATTAGGAATTCTAAGAAAGGACCTTTCTCATAGCGGACGCTTTTAGTAAACATTCTTCGTACTCTTTTTCTGGATCTGAACCGACTGTTATTGCTCCACCCACCGAAAAAGACACATATTTTTTAGCCGAATTATATAAAATACTGCGTATAACCACGTTAAAATCGAAATCGCCGTTTGGAGTAAAATAACCTACGGCGCCACTGTAGAGTCCGCGTTTTGTTTCTTCCAGTTCTTCTATAATTTTCATTGCTGAAATCTTTGGCGCACCCGTCATACTTCCCATAGGAAATGTTGCTCGCAAAGCTTCTACCGGCGGAATGCCGTCATCAAGTTCGGCAGAAACTGTAGAGATCATTTGATGCACTTGTTTAAAAGAATATACCTTGCAAAGTTCATCTACATTTACACTGGCCTTTTTCGCAATTTTAGAAAGGTCGTTTCGCACCAGGTCTACAATCATCACGTTTTCAGATTGTTCCTTTGGATCTTTGGCAAGCTCCTCTGCAATTTTGATATCTTCTTCTCGATTCTGTGAGCGCCTGGCTGTTCCCTTTATAGGTTGGGAAATTAATTTTGCTCCTGATTTCTTTAAATAGCGCTCTGGTGAAGCCGAAAGTAAATAATGTTCTTCCAGTTTGAGAAAAGTAGCAAACGGAGGACCAGAAAGTTCATTAAGATCCTGAAAAACTTTAAAAGGCTCAATCTCTCTATCTTCAGCAAAAAATTCCTGGCAGAAATTTGCTTCATAAATATCGCCGCGCTGAATATAAGCGAGCATTTTTTCGACTTTTTGAAGGTATTCTTCTTTAGAGATTCGGGCTTGTATTTTTGATTCTGAATTTTCGGTTTCCGGTTGTCCTTTCCCAATCTGATTTATTGGAAGATCTGAAATTTCGGTAAAATCTTCTTCAATTTCATCGTCCAGCATATTTAAATATCGCATTTCCAACTGGTCTCCTTTCAGCAAGAATAATTTTTGAGGCTGAAAAAAATAGAGATCCGGGAAATCCAGTCCGTCGTGGTTTTTAGAAGAAAGTCTTTCCACGTCATTTTTAAGGTCATAAGAAAGGTAACCAAAAATCCAATCTTTGGTAGTTTGTTGGTATTCCTGCAGTTTGGAAAAAGCCTGGTGGTAATCGGTTTTTATAGCGGTAAATGCACCCACGGCAAGCAAAGCATCAAATTCGCCGTGCTCCTGATGGAAATTATTGCTGTCCAGCCAGGCAATTTCTTCAAACTGCTTACTCCATTGCAATAGCTGCTGTTTGAATTTTAATGGTTCCTCTAAAGTGTAAGTTAATTTAGTACGCACCTGGCTTCAATTTTGGGCGCAAAGGTAAGAACAATTTAACGTAGCACATATTTAAAATCTTTTGTGATTTTGCCAAAAATTTAAATGAAAACAAAGCCTTGTAAAAGCAGAAAAAAATTAACTAAAAATACTTTTGAAATCGCAGGAAAAAAGTTTAATATTAAGTCAAGTCCTTCCAGGAGCAAATTCAAGATAAAGATTTAATACTGCCAATGTTTACAGATTCAGAAAAACTTACTTTAGCCGATATAGAAAACCTTGATTTCACTACTGTTATTTGGGTTGTGGCTCCGCTTATGTTCTTTTTTGTTCTACTTGAATTCCTTATTGGTAGAAAAAAGTACAAAAATCTTTATTCGGGGAAAGACTTTCTAGCTTCTACAGCTATCGGGATTGGTAATTTAATCCTGAACGGGTTTATGAAAATAGGAGTCTTTATGGTGTTCCTTTTCTTTTTCAATCTGGCGCCATTTAAAATTCCACATACCTGGTGGTCTTATGTTTTGTGTTTAATATTATTGGATTTTAGCAGGTATTGGGCACATAGGTTTGCCCACGAACAACGTTTCTGGTGGTCTACACACGTGGTTCATCATTCTTCTGAACATTATAATTTATCAACTTCTTTTAGATTATCCTGGACGCAGAATTTAAAGATCATCTTCTTTTTACCGGTAGTTTTGTTGGGCTTTCATCCATTGGTATTCTTTATTGTGCATCAACTGGAAGTGCTTTATCAATTCTGGATTCATACCGAATTAATAAAAAAATTACCGCGGCCAATCGAGTATATTTTTACCACTCCATCGCATCATCGGGTACACCATTCGGTAAATGAAAGATACCTGGATAAAAATTATGGTTCTACTTTTATCTTTTGGGATCGTATTTTTGGAACTTTCCAGGAAGAAGATGAAAAACCCCGTTATGGTATTACCAAACCGGTAAATTCCTACAATCCTTTTTTCCTCGTATTCCACGAATGGATTGAGGTTGGCAAAGATATCTGGAAGGCTAAATCACTAAAAGAAGCCTGGCTTATATTATTCGGAAGCCCGGTAGACAAACACAAGGAAGATATGGGACTTACAGGGAAATCTGAAACTGAATTGTCCAGTATTGGCAAGGCCAACGAAGAATTCAATATAAAAAAAGCGAGATAATATTATTCTTCCAGTTGATGAGAAAAAGTGGTTAACACATCTTCTATTCCCATATCCAGTACTTCATTTAGCACCTTCCCTTCTTTAAAATTATCATTAAAAGAAGGTAAACTGAAGCTTTCTATAATCTCGCCGCCAAATCTTGGTAAAATTCCTTTAGTATATTCTAAAGCTGATGCGGCTCCACGCTTGCCGGGAGAAGTACTGATCAATAAAATCTTTTTTCCCTCAAGGAAATTACGGTCTAATCGGGAAAGCCAATCGATTATATTTTTAAAGTAAGCTGAGACATTGCCGTTATGTTCATTCACCGCAATTACCAATGCATCATGGTCCTTAATAATATTATTAATTATGGTGGCGCCTATAGGCATACCTTTCTCTTTTTCTCTATCGGCGCTATAAATTGGTAATTCATACTGGGTAAAATCCTGAACTTTCACCTCGTGCCCCTGTATGCGACTGGCCACGTATGTCAATAACTGAAAATTAATGGAAGTACTACTATTGGAACCGGCAAAGGCAAGGATCTTTTTCATTTAAATGATTTTTACCAAAAATACCGAAATAAATGCAATGATTCCTTATTGATAGAATTGAAAAACTTGTGAGTTTTCATTATTCTTAGTTTCATCGTCACCCTGAACTAGTTTCAGAGCCTGCTCCGATTTCTATCGGAGGTCTAAGTTGAGTTTTACATTTATTCATCTTAGATGCTGAAACAAGTTCAGCATGACGGTTTTTGAAAATAAAATAATTCAGAACCTTTAAAGATTATTTTCCATCCTGCGGCGGGATTAGTTCAACTAACTAATTTAAAATTGCCAGAAGCAATTTTAAATTAGAGTTTCACTAACTTTGCCGGTTCATAAAAACTTCATTTAGTGACTTTTCAGGATTTAAATATTACCACTCCCCTGCGCAATGCGTTGGAAGATATTGGCATTAACACGCCCACGCCCATTCAAGAGGAATCTTTTTCTACAATTATGTCTGGGAAAGATATGGTGGGAATCGCGCAAACCGGTACCGGGAAAACCTTTGCCTATATGCTTCCAATATTACGGATGCTTAAATATTCGGAACAAAAAAATCCGCGGGTCCTGGTTTTGGTGCCTACACGGGAACTTGTGGTGCAGGTAGTTGAAGAAATTGAAAAACTAACCGCTTATATGAATGTTCGTATCACCGGTATTTATGGTGGTGTAAATATGAACACGCAGCATCAATCGCTTTTACAGGGGCAGGATATTGTGGTAGCAACTCCGGGCAGATTGTACGATCTTGTGCTTAGGCGCGCGCTTCAGTTAAAATCTATTCAGAAATTAGTGATAGATGAAGTAGATGTGATGTTAGACCTGGGCTTTAAATTTCAGATCAATAATATCTTTGAATTGCTTCCGCAGAACCGACAAAACATTATGTTTTCAGCAACAATTACTGAAAATGTTGAAAATCTAATCGAGGCTAATTTTAAAAGTCCGCAAACTATTTCTGTAGCTGCCAGCGGAACACCGCTTGATAATATTAAACAAACCGGTTATAAAATCCCGAACTTCTATACTAAAGTAAATTTACTGAGACATCTTTTGGCCGATAAAGAAACTTACTCCAAGGTGTTGATCTTTGTGGCTTACAAAAGAATGGCCGACCGACTTTACGCGGAATTAGAACAGTATTTCCAGGATGAATGCACGGTGATTCACTCCAATAAAACCCAAAATTATCGTTTACGCAGTATCAAACAATTTGGCAGTGGATTTTGCCGAATTTTAGTTGCAACCGATGTTATGGCGCGAGGTCTTGATATTGAATCGGTAAGCCATGTGATTAATTTTGATACGCCAAAATATCCTGAAAACTATATGCACCGAATTGGGCGTACCGGAAGGGCCGAAAAGGAAGGGAATTCGATATTGATGACTACGGAAGCTGAATTGGAATCGCTTGAAAAAATTGAAGCTTTGATGAAAATGGAAGTTCCGCAGGAAGAATTACCGGCGGAAATAGAAATTTCGTCAGAATTAATTCCGGAAGAGCAACCTAAGGTTTTTGAAATTAATAACCCCGGAAAGAAAAAGGACGAAGACGCTCCCGGCCCTGCTTTTCACGAGAAAAAAGAAAAAAACAGGAAAGAGAATCTTGGTGGATCTTACCGAAGAGAAATTGCCAAAAAGTATAAAAAGCCAAAAACTCGCGGGGATAAAAATGCAAACAGAAGAAAGAAAAAATAATTTTTGAAATGTACGAGTTACAGAACGAATTCTTAAGCATAAAGGTAAATCCCATTGGCGCAGAATTATCCAGCCTTAAAAGCCTGGAAACAGGTATTGAACATTTATGGCAGGGAAACCCTGAATTTTGGGCAAGCCAGTCTCCTAATTTGTTTCCGGTAATTGGTGTCTTAAAAAACGGGGAATATATTTTTGAAGGAAAAAGTTACAAAATGCCTAAACACGGGTTTATTAGGTATAATGAAGAAATTAAATTCAAGGAAAAAACTTCAAATTCTTTAGCATTTCAACTGGAATATTCAGAAAAAACTTTAGAAATCTATCCATTTAAATTCAGGTTTGAAATTTCATTTATTCTGAATAAAAAAAGCCTGGAAATTAAACATCAAGTTTTCAATTTAGATGAAAAACCCCTTTACTTTTCACTGGGCGGTCACCCCGCGTTTAATGCTCCTATTAGCAAAAATGAAGTTTACGAAGATTATTACCTGGAATTTGACCAGAAAATGGACTTAAGAACCCATGTTTTAAGCGAAGATGGACTAGTAAGTAACAACACCGAGGGAATATTAGACAATGAAGATAAAATTAGACTACATAAAGAGCTCTTCGCTAAAGACGCACTGATTTTCAAAAATATTCGGTCTAAAAAAGTTGCATTAAAAAGTAAAAATTCTGGTGCAATTTTATCAGTAGAATATCCAGATTTTAAAAACCTGGGAATTTGGGCAAAACCGGGCGCACCCTATGTTTGTATTGAACCCTGGCTGGGAATTGCCGATATTGAAGGCACCGATCAAAACCTAAAAACCAAAGAAGGGATTGAAATTCTAGAAACCAATAAAACTTTTGAAGCTTCCTATACGGTTAATATTCATTAGCTTTTTTTTGCTGATGCATTTTTAAAAATTTTTTAACTTAACATACTGATTTTTAATCTCATTTTAGCATAAACTTCTCGGCATGAGTAAAAATGAGAAAAGAAAAAAGTACACTAAGAAAAGGTATGTCTTACCAGTTCTTATCGTCGTGCTATTGATTATTGGTAGGATTGCACTTCCCTATATTTTAGAAAATTATGTTACTAAGACCCTCAATAATATTCCGGGCTATGAAGGTAGTGTTTCAGATGTTGATCTTTCTCTTTGGCGTGGCGCCTACCAAATTGAAGGTTTAATCTTACGGGAAGAAAACTCCCAGGGAGAAAAACCGCTGTTAGACTTTCCATATAGTGATATTTCTATAGATTGGCGCTCTTTATTTAAAGGTAAAATTGTGAGTGAAATTGAGATGCAAGATCCTAATTTCAATTACATCTTTGAAAACCAGGAAAAGAAAGATGAAGCAGATGTTGAAGATTGGACAAAAGCTCTCACCAATTTAGTACCTATAGATATAAACCATTTTGTAGTACATAACGGAACTGCGAATTTTGTAGAAGTATCTGCAGATCCTCAAATTAGTTTGTTTTTAGAAAAAATTAGTTTAGAAGCACATAATCTTAGCAATGTTGTAAACAGGGAAAAAGAACTTCCTTCCCATTTATGGGCCAATGCTGTTTCTATGGGCGGTGGCGATGTAGAAATTCATGGAAACCTAAATTTGCTAAAGCAAATTCCCGATATGGATATGGAATTTAGTCTAAAAAAAGCTGAGGCTACATCGTTAAACGAAATTACCCGCCGCTACGCGGGAGTGGATTTTGAAAGTGGAACCTTTGAATTATACAGTGAACTTGCTATAGCCAATGGATTTCTGAAAGGTTATATAAAACCCATGTTGATTAACACTAAGCTTATTGAAAAAGATGATGATGGCGGAATTTTCAAGAAGTTATGGGAAGGTTTTGTTGGTTTTTTTAAGTTCGCTCTCAAAAACCAGGGCACTGATACTTTGGCCACCCGTGTTCCTTTAGAAGGAGACCTAAATAATGTTGAATCTGGCGTTTGGACAACAGTCTTGAATATCTTTAAAAATGCCTGGATTGAAGCTTTTAAAGGATCTATAGACTCAGATATTGAGTTTGAAGATGCAAAACAGGAAAGTGCAAAAGAATAACTCTTAATCGTTTTCCTGAAAAAAATAAATGCAAGACCTGCTCCATTGAATAATCTGGGCAGGTCTTATAAAATTTTGAACTAAATATAAAGTATTCTACGGCCTTTACAGTTTATCTTTCTTTGCGGTTTTCTCTTTCTGGGTTTGATCCATAAACTCGCGCTCTTCACGGGCATTAGCTTTCCCGGTTTTTGTAGAATCTTCTTTATTCGGTTGCTTCTTGGATTTGCTTTTATCCCTATCGCGTTCTTTTTGCTTAAGATCACGAAATTCTTCCTGCTCCCGGTTTTTATCCTCCTTTTTTAAAGACTCCCAGTTCTCCTCCATTTTTTTAATATCTTCCTTCTTAGCCATTACAATTTAATTTATTGGTTTTTGTAGATAAAAGATACAAATGGAATTTCATCAAACTCAGCTTACTGGCAGTTTTAACAAGAATTTATTTCTTAGGTTAACTCTTCAAATTTCGCTGCATCAATATCCTGGTGGGAAGCATGGTGCACCACTTCTTCACTTTTCAGAATAATTAACTGCGGACTTTCGTGCCTCACGTTCAAGTCATCTGCTACCGCGTTAGAAACATCACGATGTTTTCTTAAATCCAGGAAGTAGAGTTTTGCATTTTCATTTTCCTCATACTGCCTTTCAAAATTTTTCAAAACCATTTTACTAATCCCACAACTTGTAGAATGTTTAAAAATTCCTATCGTTTTTTCTTTAGATTCTTCCTTCGCGATGGTAATTTGGTCTTTATCGGTTAAATCTGTCCAGGGAAATTCAGCTTTTTCTTTCGCTTCATCTCCATCACTTTTAAAAATTTTATCTAGTAATCCCATAGTTATTTCTTTCGTATAAAATTAATTCTTAATAAATTTAATCTCCTTCTCAAATCAAAATTATTTTCAAAACTTTAACCCAAGTGCCAATTTGGCGTTAATTTCTGAATAATAACAGCCATTTTGTCTTAATTTTTTAATGGTATATCAATTGCTTTATTCTTTCAAAAAATAAACGACTATGAATTTTAATAATTTTACCATAAAATCCCAGGAAGCCCTCCAGCAGGCACAACAACTTGCTCAGGAGTTAGGCCATCAGCAAATTGAAAATGAACACATTTTTAAAGCAATAAGTATTGTAGACGAAAATGTAGCGCCTTTTCTATTGAAAAAATTAAACATAAACGTCAACCTCTTCAACGAAATTTTGGATAAAACCTTACAGAGTTTTCCAAAAGTAAGCGGAGGTGATATTATTCTCTCACGCGAAGCAGGAAAAGCGGTTAACGAAGCTTCTACAATCGCCAAAAAGATGAATGACGAGTATGTTTCTATTGAGCATCTTATTCTCGCAATTTTTAAATCTTCCAGTAAAGTAGCCCAGATCTTAAAAGACCAGGGCGCGACTGAGAAATCTTTAAAAGCAGCAATAGAAGAATTACGAAAAGGTGATCGTGTAACTTCACAAAGCGCAGAAGAAACCTATAATTCTTTAGATAAATACGCCAATAATTTAAACCGAATGGCCCAAGAAGGAAAACTGGATCCTGTAATTGGCCGTGACGAAGAAATTCGTAGAATTTTGCAAATCCTTTCCCGAAGAACCAAAAACAATCCTATGTTGGTTGGAGAACCGGGAACCGGTAAAACGGCAATTGCCGAAGGTTTGGCACATAGAATTATTGCTGGCGATGTTCCAGATAACCTAAAAAATAAGGTGATTTATAACCTGGATATGGGAGCGCTTATAGCCGGGGCAAAATATAAAGGCGAGTTTGAAGAACGCCTTAAAGCAGTTATTAAAGAAGTAACTTCCAGTGATGGGAATATCGTGCTTTTTATAGATGAAATCCATACCCTTGTGGGTGCCGGTGGCGGCCAGGGCGCTATGGATGCAGCGAATATTTTAAAACCTGCTTTGGCGCGTGGTGAATTACGTGCAATTGGAGCCACTACTTTAGATGAATACCAGAAGTATTTTGAAAAAGACAAAGCCCTGGAAAGAAGGTTTCAGAAAGTTATTGTAAATGAACCAGATACTGAAAGTGCAATATCTATTTTACGCGGAATTAAGGAAAAATATGAAACTCACCACAAGGTTAGAATAAAAGACGAAGCAATTATTGCCGCGGTAGAATTATCTCAGCGTTATATTACTAACCGCTTTTTGCCCGATAAGGCCATAGATTTAATGGATGAAGCGGCTTCTAAATTACGTATGGAGATCAACTCCAAGCCTGAAGAACTAGACGTTCTGGATAGAAGAATTATGCAGCTGGAGATTGAAATTGAAGCAATAAAACGCGAAAAAGATGAAAATAAGCTAAAAATACTGCGGGCTGAACTGGCAAACCTAAAAGAAGAACGAAACGAGTTGCACGCGCGCTGGCAGAATGAAAAGGGCGTGGTAGATAATATTCAGAATTTAAAATCTGATATTGAAAACTTTAAAGTTGAAGCAGAACGTGCAGAGCGTGAAGGCGATTACGGGAAAGTAGCTGAAATTCGCTACGGAAAGATCAAAGAAGCCCAGGAGAAGCTGGAAGAATTGCAAAAAACCGTAGCCGAGAATCAGAATGAAAAATCACTTATCCAGGAAGAAGTAACCAACGAAGATATTGCTGAAGTTGTGGCAAAATGGACCGGAATCCCGGTGACTAAAATGTTGCAAAGCGATCGTGAAAAGTTATTAAAACTTGAAGACGAATTACATAAACGTGTGGTTGGGCAGGAAGAAGCCATAATTGCTGTAAGTGATGCGGTACGAAGAAGTCGCGCCGGTTTACAGGATCAAAAACGGCCAATTGGTTCTTTCTTGTTTCTTGGAACCACGGGAGTTGGAAAAACCGAACTAGCCAAAGCTCTTGCGGAATACTTATTCGACGATGAGTCAGCAATGACGCGAATTGATATGAGTGAATACCAGGAAAGACATTCTGTGAGTCGTTTGGTAGGAGCGCCTCCAGGGTATGTAGGTTACGACGAAGGTGGCCAGCTTACCGAGGCAGTGCGAAGAAAACCTTATTCTGTAGTGCTTTTAGATGAAATTGAAAAAGCCCACCCAGATACTTTTAATATTTTATTGCAGGTGCTGGATGAAGGAAGACTAACCGATAATAAAGGACGCCTGGCCGATTTTAAAAACACCATTATTATTATGACTTCCAATATGGGAAGCCATATTATTCAGGATAAATATGAAAATATGAAAGACCTGGATACCGCAATGGAATCTGCAAAAACAGAGGTGCTGGCGTTACTGAAGCAAAACGTAAGACCAGAATTTATAAACAGGATAGACGATATTATTATGTTTAGTCCTTTAACGCAAAAAGATATCAGGAAAATTGTTTCACTTCAGCTTAAAGAGGTTAAGAAAATGCTTGAAAAACAGCACATTGTTCTGGATGCTACAGATGAAGCAATTAGTTTCCTTGCCAGTCGCGGTTTTGATCCACAGTTTGGCGCAAGGCCGGTAAAAAGAGTAGTTCAGCGGGAAGTTTTGAATAAACTATCTAAAGAAATTCTCGCGGGAAATATTAAAACCGACAGTATTATTCTAATAGATGAGTTTAACGAAGAGTTGGTATTTAGAAATGAAACCAACCCGGTAGAAACCGAATAATTTTAGATGAGAATCAAAAAAAAGGCTGGATAAAAATTTATCCAGCCTTTTCTCTTTTTCATAGTTGCAAATTACATACTATCAATTTCTCTTTTTAATTCTTCTTTAGTCTTACCGGTTTTTTCCTGTAAACGACCAAGCATTTCATCAAATTTTCCTTCAGAATAAGTGGTATCATCATCGGTCACATCACCATACTTTTGCTTAAACTGACCTCTAACTTGTTTCCACTTTCCTTCTAACTGATCATTATTCATAATATATGGTTTTAGGTGTTAATAATAATTTCAATTTACAATATGAAGCCAGCTTAAACTCTCAATAAACTCCCATATTTCTCTTAAGGATTTGTTATTTTTGAAGCTAAAATCCCTTGATGAAAAAACTCCTTTTACTCCTGGTGGCTGTAAGCTTTTTTGGCTGCGCTACAACAAAAAATATTGACAATTCAAATATTAAATTGCGCTATTTAGACGATGTGGTACTCCCGCAAAATCTTGAAGTTGAAGAAACCAAAGTGGGCGGACTTTCAGGTATAGATTTTTACAATGGCAAATATTACCTGGTTTGCGACCAGGCTTCCAATCCGCGAGTTTATAAAGCTGAAATTCCCTTGTTGAACCGATCTATAGACACAGTTTTAATTACTGAAGTTATTAAATTGAATAGAAACCATGAGTTTTACAAACAACACACGCCCGATCTAGAAGGATTTAGATTTGATGCTGAAAAAAATGAATTAGTATTATCAGCCGAAGGTTCTATTCAAAATGGGAAAGATCCCTCCGTTTTTCATATTTCTACCAAGGGAGAATTTTTATCAGCTTACGAAATTCCGGAATATTTTAAAGCTTCGGGAGAACAAAAACCCAGAAATAATGGAGTTTTTGAAGGTTTAGCCGAAAGTTTTGATAAAAAAGCTTATTGGGTAGCAATGGAACTTCCACTGGAAAAAGATGGTCCTAAACCTAAAATCTATGCTACAAACTCGCCGGTAAGAATTACCAAATACAATAAAAATACGCAAAAGCCAGAACGACAATTCGCATATAAATTAGACGGAATTTCAAAGTTTCCAATTAACTGGTTTGCTGTAAATGGGGTTACCGAAATTTTGGAATATGCTGAAGATAAATTTCTTGTTCTGGAACGCGCTTATTCTGCCGGGTATGGCTCTAACGGGAATACGGTCAAGATTTTTGATGTAGATGCTTCAGAAGCTACCAATACTTTAGCACTGGAAAATCTTCGTAAATCTAATTACCAGTATGCTGAAAAAAGACTGGTTTTCGATTTTAAATCGGTTAAAAATTTCCTCACCGAGGAAACTATAGATAATATTGAAGGAATGACCTTTGGCCCCGATTTACTAAACGGAAAAAAATCTTTGTTGCTGGTTTCAGACGATAATTTTAGTAGCTTTAGTGATCAAATTACGCAGTTTATTCTTTTAGAACTGGAAATAAAATAAATATGAAACGATATCTTTTAGTTTTGAGTCTTATTTTTTTAACCTCCTGCAATTTTGGAGATAAAGAACCAGAGGAAATTATGGAAGCTGCCAAAGATCCTTCAGAAGCAATCACCACCTATTATTTTATTCGTCATGCTGAAAAGGATACCACAGATGTTCAAAACGAAGATCCCGAATTAACCGAAACAGGTGAAAAAAGAACCCAGGATTGGGTAAAAACCTTCAAGGATATAGATTTTGATCTTATATATAGTTCAGAATACAAAAGAACCTTAAATACCGCCCGGCCTATAGCTGAAGCTAAAAACAAAGAGGTTAAGTTCTACAATACTGAAAAATTAAACGATAAAGATTTTCAGAAAAACACAAAAAATAAAACAGTTTTGGTAGTTGGGCATAGCAACCTAAACCCCGAATGGGTAAATTACATCTTAGGAAGAAAAAAATACCAGGATATTGATGAAAAAGTTTACGGTAGTTTATTTATAGTAACCGTACATCCAGACGATTCAAGAACTTCACAAGTTTTATATGTGAATTAAAAAATGTAGTTTAAAAACTAAAAGCTTTCAAACTACATTTTTATATAATTATTACGAAAAATTATCCGTTTAGAATATTAATCGCTTTGGCGTTTACAAATTCTTTAAGTCCGAAGCCACCGTGTTCACGGCCGTAACCTGAATTTTTCACTCCGCCAAAAGGCATATTTGGTTGTGCAAGCCCGAATGAATTAATAAATACCATCCCGGTATCAAAGTGCTTACTGGCCAATTCTACGGCCTTATCTACATCTTCAGAGAAAATTCCCCCTCCAAGTCCAAAACGGCTATCATTAGCAATTCGCATTGCATCTTCATCATCTTTAGCTTTTATCAACGAAGCCACGGGTCCAAAAAGTTCATCGTCGTAAGCAGGTTGGCCCGGCTTTACGTTTGCCAAAACGGTAGCAGGATAATAAAAGCCATCACCATCGGGAATTTTACCGCCGCACAGTACTGCCGCTCCTTTCTTCACACTGTCTTCAACCTGTTCGTGCAATTCTTCGCGAAGATCTTCTCGTGCCATTGGCCCAAGGTCGCTCTCATCACTGGTTGGATCTCCAGCTTTTAAATTCTTCATCTTTTCTACAAAAGCTTCTTTAAATTCATCGTAGACTTTCTCTGTAACCACAAATCTTTTGGCAGCCACACAGGTTTCGCCATTATTATAAACTCTACCTTTTACGCACCATTCCACAGCTTTCTTAATATCGGCATCTTCAAGTACTAAATAAGCATCATTAGAACCGAGTTCCAAAACAGTTTTCTTAAGGTTAGCGCCTGCTTTTTCACCAATTATTTTCCCGGCTCCCGGGCTTCCGGTTAAGGTTACACCCCTCACAAGATCGTGTTCAATTATAGAATCTGACTGGTCGTGGTCTATTAAAAGCACTTTAAAAAGGTCTTTGGGCAAACCGGCTTCTTTAAATATTTTTTCGAGAAGTAATCCTGAACCGGTCACACTTTCAGCGTGTTTCAGTAAAACTCCATTTCCAGCCATAAGGTTGGCGATTGTATATCTAATTACCTGGTAAGCGGGGAAATTCCAGGGTTGGATTCCGTAGATTACTCCAATAGGTGAGTAAGTGATTATTCCGCGACCGCCATCTGGCAACTCACGTTCTTCATCTTTTAAATTTTCGGGACCATTGGCTGCTGTCCATTCACAAATTCCTGCACAAAGATCAATTTCCTGTTCTCCTTGCTTGAGTAATTTACCCATTTCGGCAGTCATTAATTTTACCAATTCGGCTTTGTATTCGGTTAGCTTCTCCCCTATTGCTTTAATTACCTCAGCTCTTTGTTTTGGAGATTTTTCACGCCATTTTAAAAATGCCTGGTGACATTCTTCCACGGCATCTTTTGCTTCCTGGTCTGTAAAATATTCGTAAGTGTCTAATTCTTTACCCGTGGCCGGGTTAATGGTTTTCAATGTTTTCTCTTTCATAACTATTTTTTTGGAAATTTAAAGTTATGAACTGAGGCAAAGAATGTGAACTAAGGCGTTGTTAAAGCTTTTAAAACAACACGTTAATTAGGAAGAATTAACAGGTGTGCGTAAGAATATTCTTCAGAATTTAATTCAAAAGATTGACTTCTATATTTCTGTTTTCAATTTTGGAGAGTAATTCCAGTTGCCGGGCTTCGTAAAGATCATCTAGTTCATTCAGAGGAGTATCCAAATCATCGGTTTTGTAATTCTCATAATCTACAAACCGAATGCCCTCTATAGTTCTGGGGTTGTAAGCCTTTCTAAATCGCAACCCGCCCTCATTAACTTCAAAACTATATGCAAGATAATCTACGTGGTAATTTTGGGTATTAATCCAATACATATAAACATCTTCGTGATCTGTACCACCACCTTCTGCATTAAAAGTAACCTTTATTTCATAATATTCTTTATCGTTAATGGTGTCTTTTCCTATTAATTCTTTATTTACTGCGGCATCATTTAAACCAAAAGGCAGCTGCACAAAATAATGAACCGAATTCACTGAATTTGCATAAACGTTTTTCATAGAATCTGAAAGTTGTACTGCGGTATCTTTGTAATAACGGGTAAAACCTTCATTCTTTACTACGTCCCGGTATTGGGTGCCGGTAGAATCGGCCAGGATGCGCTCTAATTCAAATTTCCCACCTTTTCTACTACTGCTATAGGAACCTTTTCTAAAATCGAAACTTATTTCGGCCTTTTTATAATTTTCTCCGCCTGCATTTTCAATGGCTTTATCTATAATTTGCTGCGCAGTTTCTTCATTAGAATTACATGCAAAAGTGAGTGCTATAATAAGTGCTCCTAAAAAGTATTTTTTCATCTTAAAAATTATAAAGATTACAGGCTGTTGAGATAACAAAATGGTTTGCAAAGGTAAATAAAATGATGAATTGACGGGTAACATTAGTCACACATAGCAGTTGTGATTTTCCTTATTTCATTTTCATTTTACTATTTTGCGGCTTCAAACTAAATACACCTATGAAAAAACAAATTTTACTTTTAGCATTTTTAAGCTTTGGATTATTCACAGCCTGTGACACAGATGATGATTCACCAAATGAAACACCGCAAATTAATGAAGAATTACTGGGCATCTGGTATATAGACGCTCTAATTGTTGAAGGTGAAGAAACACCTTATAACGACCACGAAGATTGCGGTAAGGATTATGTTGAATTCAACGAAGACGGAACTTACAGACAGATTGATATATGGGGTTGTGAAGAAGACGTTGATGAGGAAGGAACATACACCGCGACTGGTAACACCATTAGTCTTACCGTTTCTGGAAATGATGTGGTTGTTATGGATATTGTTACCCTAAATTCTGAAACGCTCCTCGTAGAAGGAATGGATGATGTTGATGATGACGGGGAAGAAGAAGTGGTACAACAGAGGTTTACAAGGGAATAACGGCTAATCCAACGGAAATTCGATATAAAGTGTTACGAATTCTGTAAATACAGGTAATGTTTCTGTAAAGCTTCCTATTTTTGTTTCTTATGAAGAAGACCAGCAATACCATAAATATAAAAAATCGAAAGGCTCGGTTTGAATATGAAATCCTCGATAAATATGTGGCCGGGATAAAACTGGCCGGTACCGAGATAAAAGCCATTAGGCAGGGAAAAGCTTCTATAGCCGAAAGTTTTTGTGAATTTCAGAATCACGAATTATTCGTGATTAATATGCACGTTGAAGAATATTCTCACGCCACTCATTTTAACCATAATCCAAAAAGTGAGCGGAAACTCCTTTTGCAGCGCCGCGAATTACGAAAACTAGAAAAAGAAGTAAATAATTCCGGACTTACCATTATTCCGCTGCGAGTTTTTATTAACGACCGCGGACTCGCGAAAATGCAAATAGCGCTTGCAAAAGGTAAAAAACTCTACGATAAAAGAGAGACTATTAAAGACCGCGAAAGCAAACGAAAATTAGACAGGATTAAGAAAGAATACAAATAAATCCTGGATGCAGCCGGCAAAACAGATTCTACCGCTAATCGTTTTTTCCCAGTTTTGCTGCACCTCGCTTTGGTTTGCCGGTAATGCGGTGATGCCTGAGCTTTACCTCAATTTTAATTTACAAGACGAAGCTTTAGGACATTTAACCTCTGCGGTACAATTCGGTTTTATTCTGGGCACGCTCTTCTTTGCTTTTCTTAGCCTTGCCGACCGGTTTCCACCTTCAAAACTCTTCTTTATCTCTGCGGTTTTTGGAGCAATTTTTAACCTAGGAATTGTTCTCGAAAACAACAATTTAAACTCCTTACTTCTACTGCGTTTTCTCACAGGATTTTCCCTGGCTGGAATTTATCCTGTAGGAATGAAGATCGCTGCAGATTATTATGACAAGGGCCTCGGGAAATCGCTCGGTTATTTGGTTGGAGCCCTGGTTTTAGGTACTGCTTTTCCGCATTTTTTAAAGACTTTCACCGGTACCGAAAACCTACCCTGGCGTTATGTTATTATTGCCACTTCCGGTTTCGCATTTCTGGGCGGATTTTTAATTTTTCTATTTGTTCCCAACGGTCCATTTAGAAAAGCAAAGGGCAAGTTTAAAGTTGATGCTGTTTTTAGCGTTTTTAAGAATAAAAATCTGCTTAGCGCTGCTTTTGGTTATTTCGGGCATATGTGGGAGCTCTATACTTTTTGGGCTTTTGTTCCAATTATTTTAGCGACTTATAAAATTTCGTTTCCCGAAAGTAATTTTGATATTCCGTTTTGGTCATTTATAATTATTGGAATTGGCGGACTTTCCTGTGTTTTGGGTGGTTATATTTCAGAAATTGCCGGGATAAAACGAACCGCTGCGACCGCTTTACTCCTATCGGGTTTATGTTGTATAATTTTTCCTTTCATTTTTCTACAGCCTTCAGCAACAATACTCATCTCATTTTTATGCTTTTGGGGAATTATGGTAGTCGCCGATTCACCTCTATTCTCAACATTGGTAGCTAGAAACGCCCCACCGGAAATTAAAGGCACAGCCCTTACCATTGTAAATTCCATAGGTTTTGCCATTACTATTGTGAGTATCCAGTTAATTACTTATTTGAATCAATTGGAACCGGTGTATAGTTTAAGTTTGCTTGCTATAGGACCTGCCCTGGGTTTGTGGGGATTATTTCAGAAAAAAGTACAGCTTTAGCAAACAGATAAATAGACTAAGCATAATTATTTTGCCTAATTTGGCCACTTCTTAAATTCATCATCATGCATCAAAAAATCATCATCATTTTTCTTATTCTTTCATCAATTAACTTAACTGCCCAAATTACCGGCAAGGTTACCGAAACGGAAAACGAAACGCTCCCCTATGTCAATATTTATACTGAAGATGGGAGATTTGGAACTACGACTAATGAAAATGGCGTTTATGAACTAAAAATAAATAGGCCGGGAGATTACAATTTAGTCTTTCAGTTTTTGGGTTATCAAACTCAGAAAAAAACTATTTCAATTGAAGAATTTCCCCACGAATTAGATATAAGCTTAATACCCGAAACTACCAGTCTGGATGAAGTAAATATTTCTTCAGGTGAAAATCCCGCAAACGCGATAATCAGAAAAGCGATAGATTTCAGAAAACGAAACGCCGAAAAACTTGAAGCTTATACCGCCGATTATTATTCCCGCGGATTATGGCGAATTAAAAATGCCCCGGAAAAAATACTGGGACAGGAAGTTGGCGATCTTGGCGGCGGACTCGACTCTACCCGAAGCGGTATCGTTTATTTAAGTGAAACAATTTCTGAAATTTCATACAAACGTCCCGATGATTTTAAGGAAAAGATTATTGCTTCTAAAGTGAGTGGCGACGATAATGGTTTCAGTTTAAACTCGGCGCAGGAATCTTATTTTTCATTTTATGAAAATACCATTGAGATTAATAGTGAAATGGTTTCTCCAATCGCAGAATATGCTTTTAACTATTACGATTATAAGTTAGATGGAATTTTTTATGATGAAAATGGGAACCTCATCAACAAGATAAAAGTAAGTCCGAAGCGTGAAAAAGACCGTGTTTTTTCAGGCCATATTTATATTGTTGAAGGGCTTTGGCAAATTTTTGGTGTAGAATTGCAAACCACCGGTCAGGCCATACAGGTGCCTCCCATTGAGACTTTAGATTTTAAACAGAACTACCGCTTTTCTAAAGAAAACGGGTTTTATGTTCAAATTTCACAAACGGTAGATTTTGAATTTGCCATGTTTGGAATTTCAGGAGATGGAAGATTTACAGCGGTTTACAGCGATTATAATTTTGACCCAGAATTCAATAAAAATGATTTTGGCAGAAAGATAATGTCTTTTGCCGAAGCTGCCAATAAAAAAGATTCGGCTTACTGGGAAAAATTGCGACCGGTGCCTTTAACAGATGAAGAAATTAACGATTATGTAAAGAAAGACAGCATTCAAACACTTAGAAATTCTATGCCCTATTTAGATTCTATAGATAACGTGCGAAATAAATTCAATTTAACCGATCCTGTTTTCGGTTATTCCTGGCAAAATTCCCACAAAGACAGGTATTTTAATATAAGTTCCCCGCTTATGGGTACACACTTTAATACCGTGCAGGGCTGGAATACTTCTACCACCATTTCTTACCGCCAAAATGATAATGAAAATGAGAATTCCGGGGAATTCTGGCGTTTGTACTCTACACTTAATTATGGATTCAGTGATGACCGCTTTAGGATAAAAGGTGGGTTTCAGAAACAATTTAATAATTCCAGCAGGCCAGTTTTAAGTATTTCCGGCGGAATTGAAACCGCACAAATTAATGACAGAACTCCAATTTCTGAACGATTAAACGATATTACCACTATCTTTTTTGAAAGAAATTACCTGAAGCTTTACGAACGTTCCTTTGCTGAAATTGCTTATCAGCAGGAAATAATGAACGGGCTCTATTTTTTTGGAGACTTTAGTTATGAAAGCAGGAACCCATTAATCAACACTACCGATCAGGTAATCATTGATAATGACGATGTGCAATACACTTCAAACAATCCTCTGCAACCCGATAATTTGGGTTCGGTGCCATTTAGAGAACACGATATTTTTAAACTAAACCTTAATACCCGAATTAGGTTTGGACAAAAATATATGAGTTATCCAAGTGGGAAATTTAATATTAACAACGAGAAATATCCTACACTGTATTTAGGCTATGAAAAAGGTTTTGGTGCAAGTATAGAAGAATATAATTTCGATCAATTTAAAGCTTCGGTTACACAAACATTTAAACTGGGCAATAAAGGTGAATTTGGTTATAACTTAAATGGGGGAACGTTTTTAAATGCTGAAGATATGGCGTTTGTAGATTACCGCCATTTTATTGGCAATCAAACGCGGGTAAACAATGGATTCATCAATTTATCAAGGTTTAATCTTTTACCCTATTATGCGATGAGTACTAATAATACCTATGCTGAAGCTCACGCCGAACACGATTTTAAAGGCTGGATTTTAGGGAAAATTCCCTTTTTAAATCAGTTGAATTATAATTTAGTTGTTGGGGCGCACGCACTTTATACAGAAGACCAAAAACCTTATTCTGAATATTCTGTAGGTATAGATAATCTCGGTTTTGGAAAATACAGACTGCTAAGATTAGATTACGTGATCTACAATATGGATGGCCAACGGGAAGGCGCTTTTATTTTTGGACTGAAGTTTTTGGGGGTATTGGACTAATTTTCTTAAAATTAAAGCCTTAATTTTTTGTTAAAAAAAGATGTATAGATATCTTCGCTATCACTAATCATCTTCAAAAAAAATGAAAAAATTATTATTAAGCTTTACACTTTTATGCTTTAGCCTATCATCTTATTCACAAAATTTTCAACCGGGATATTTTATCGATAATGAGGGAGAAAAAATAGAATGTTTAATTGATAATCCTGAAGCAATAAAAAATCCAGAAGGTTTTCAATATAAATTATACCAAAATGATGAAATTAAAGACAAATCAATTGAGGAAGTAAAAGTCTTTGAAATATTAAATACACCCTATAAATTTGAAAGAGCCATCGTAAATTTAGATCTTTCTAAAGATGACCATAAAAATTTGGATGATAAGAGAGATCCTAACTACACTCTGGATACACTATTCCTGCAGGTTGCTATAGAAGGTAAAGCAAGTTTATATTCTTACAAATCTAAAAATCTCCCTGCAAGATTTTTCTATAGTATGGATAAGGGAAAAATCGAACCGCTAATTTTTAAAAAGTATTTAGTTGATGATACAAAAATAAGAACCAACAATAGATACAAACAGCAATTAATAAATAATCTGGAATGCCATTCTATAGATCCGGTACAATTCTCTAATTTAAAATATAAAGACAATTCATTAATTGAAATATTCACTAAATACAACAATTGTCAAGAAGAAAAATTCGTGAATTTTACCGATAAAAGAAGAAAAGGAGAATGGAACCTGGCCGTAAAAGCGGGAGTATATTATTCGGCTATAAAATTTGTACAAATGGGATCTTTTTCAAATGAACAAGATTCAGATTCATTCTTATCGCCACGATTAGGTGTAGAAATAGAATACATATTCCCCTTCCTTAATAATAAATTTTCTATTTTATCTTCTCCGTCTTTTCAATACAGCAAAACCTCAAATGAAACATTAATTTACAAAAAAGGATTTACACCCTCCAATCCAGACGCCTGGGCAGGAGAAAAGGAAGACTTATTTATAGATTATTCTCGTATAATAATTCCTTTGGGAATTAGGTATTATTATCATCTGGAAAAGGATATAAACCTATATCTTCAGGGTGCTGCTGTTGCCAATATCCTAACAGACCCTTCTGGAGCCTATAATTTGGAGAACTTTCAATCGAATTTTACATTTGAGAAAACTATTGCAGATCCTAATATAGATCTAGGGACTGGGATTAGGTACAAGAAAATGAGTTTAGAAATTATTTATTCAATAAATAATGTAATGAGAAATGAGGGCTTTAACGGTAAACTAAAAAATCCAATCACCTTAAATTTTGGTTATAATATTTTATAAAATAAAAACCTCACAGATTTTGAACCTCTGAGGTTTTTTTGAATGTCATAGAAATGAAAAATCTTTAAGAAGGTTGCTTCGTTCCTCGCAATGACGAGTGGAACATAGATCGCCTATTCTTCTTCAGAATTATCTTTATCGGCTGAATTTTCTTCTTCAGTGGTAGTAAAATCGGTGATGCCGTTTTTAACTAAAAGATTGTACCACTGGAAGATTTTCTTCATATCACTGGCATAAACCCGGTCTACATCATAATCTGGAAGAATTTCAGCGAAATAATTCTCCAATTCAGTTTTATTAGATTTATGGCTAATTGCTTCTCCTCCATCTTCCTTTTCTTTGATCTTTTTAAAGATTTCTGCAAGTGGAACTTCTTCCGTGTACGTATAAATAGCAATTTCGCTCAATAAACTTACGTTATGGCGAATATTCACGGCCATTTTTTTTCCGTCAGGAATTGATTTTACAATAAATCCGCCACGACTTTGAGCGGTTAATTCATATAAACCGGGTTTTCCCGAAATCGCTAATATTTTATCTAATCCCATAAAGTGTGTGTTAAATTTTGGCTGGCAAATATCAGCTGCCAGAACTAATTATCAAAGTGATTACCGGCCTTTTTTCATTTCCGGAAAACGCATTTTATACTCTATTTTTATTTTCCCTTTTGAAATGCCGGCGAGTTTTCCTTTTAGCAAACGCTTTTTTAAGCTGGAAAGTTTATCGGTAAATAAAATTCCTTCAATATGGTCGTATTCGTGCTGAATTACCCGCGCTGCCAAACCGGTAAAAGTATCTCGATGTGAATTAAAATTCTCATCCTGGTACTCTATAGTAATCTTTGGCTTTCTAAATACGTCTTCTCTAATTTCAGGAATACTTAAACAACCTTCGTTAAAAGCCCATTCTTCCCCT
This sequence comes from uncultured Salegentibacter sp., assembly GCF_963972535.1. NCBI lineage: Bacteria > Pseudomonadati > Bacteroidota > Flavobacteriia > Flavobacteriales > Flavobacteriaceae > Salegentibacter > uncultured Salegentibacter sp. The sequence goes on along the minus strand of NZ_CAXAVR010000002.1, from coordinate 801 downwards.
TCTTCTTCCACGATCTTAGGATTAATAAAAACCTTTTTAAGTTTTTTGAGTTCTTCCCGTTCCTGCAGTTCCAGTTCTTCATCTTCTGCAAACGGACTTGAATCTACAAGGAATAACCGAATAGGGCGACCAATTTGTGGTGCTGCCAAACCTACTCCAAAAGCATTATACATGGTTTCCCACATATTATCTATTAACTCATCCAGTTTTGGATAATCTTCCGGAATTTCTTTACATTTTTTTCGTAAAACCGGATCTCCGTAAGCTACAATTGGTAAAATCATTCTTCTTAGAATTTATATTTTATAATGAATAATTTATAATATTATTTTCCGGAATTTTGGTTTCTTACCGCGGTGATTCTAGACGCGATAAAGATCGATGTCAACTCTTTGGCTTCAATTATCAATTCTTTTGAATCTTTCTCATTTAGCAGATATTCATCCTTCGCGAATTCTATCCAGAAAATACATTCATCAGCTTCTTCAATTACTATTCCTAATTTTGAAATAAAAGCTTTTTTTGATTGCCCCAAACATGCGGCCCTGTAATTCGCTGCAACCGAAGTACTACATCTAATTAACTGACCCTCAATATGGCTTCCTAATTTATTTTTTGGAAGATTTATCGCTAGTTTTACACATTTATGCGCAAACACGTTGGAACGATTAATTAAGTCAGTTTTCATTAAATTAAACAACTTAAATTATAAATTATTCAATAGGCATTATACATTTTAAGCCTACTCGTATAAATAAGTTTGCAGAATAATCGTCGCGCTTATTTCATCTATAAGTGCCT
>NZ_CAXAVR010000001.1:0-79270 GCF_963972535.1 uncultured Salegentibacter sp. | reverse complement strand
AAATTGGAGTAGAATTAACCGAACTTAAAGATTACCAGGCTAAATATATTGGCGTAGAAGTACAAGGCCCATATAAGCCGGAGTATTATAGATATTAATTTAGTCATTCCCGCAAAGGCGGAAATCGCTTTAAAAATATATCTCTAAGAATTAGACCTCACAGGTTTTGAAAAACTGTGAGGTCTTTTTGTTTACTATAGGTCATCCTGAACTTGTTTCAGGATCTAAGCAAGTTTTACACAAAAATTATCTCTAATTACCACTCATAAACCATACAAAGAAAATAATAGCAATAAGCACCACGAGCGCAGCGAGCAAGACAAATATCCATTTACCTACTTGTGGTTTTGTTCTTTTGGGTTTTGAAATATTATGAGACTGGCCCAAAAAACCACTTCTTTTAATAATTTCTGTAGCTTTTTCTCTATCGCTTTCCGCCACTTCAATTCTAAGTCCGTCGTTGCCAAGTGCACCAATATTGGTCGCGTTATCTGTAGCTTCTCCGTAAGACCGGTAATCTAATTTTTCATCATCAAAAAGATTTTTAATAATAGAATGTTCATTTCGGTCAGAGGTGCGAAAAACGTCTATATATTTCATAACATATAACTTAAAGTCTAAATTAAAGATACAAAAAAACCCCTTCTGAATTTCAGAAGGGGTTTCGATATAATTCTAAGAATAAAATTCTTTATCTCCAATAAGAGTGTAAGACTTATGCTTCAAACGGTTCTATAGAAACGTAAGATTTATTATTCTTTGTTTTAGAAAACTTTACTACGCCGTCTACTTTAGCGTGTAATGTATGGTCTTTTCCTGCATATACATTCTCACCTGGATTATGTGCAGTACCTCTTTGTCTAACAATAATGTTTCCGGCTACGGCTGCCTGACCGCCAAAAATTTTCACGCCTAAACGTTTCGATTCTGACTCTCTACCGTTCTTGGAACTACCGACTCCTTTTTTGTGTGCCATTTTACTTTAGTTTTAAGTAGATTAATATTTAACTTAAAGCTTCAATTAATTCAGCTTTCTTCATAGAAGAGTAGCCTTCAAGACCTTTCTCCTTCGCCATCTCTTTCAATTCAGCTACGGTGTATTGATTTAAATCTTCCGATTTACTATCAGTTTTGGCTTCTTTCTTAGGTGCTTCTTCTTTTTTAGTTGAAGCAGCTTTACTTCCACCTTTTACATCGATGCTTTCAATTACGATTTCGGTTAAAGATTGACGGTGACCGTTTTTCTTTTTGTAACCTTTACGTCTTTTCTTTTTGAAAACAATTACTTTGTCTCCTTTAAGGTGACGGGTGATTTTTGCTCCTACTAGAGCACCATCTATAGCCGGGGCGCCAAGGTTTATGCTGTCACCATCTCCGGTTAGAAGAACTTTGTCAAAAGAAACGCTGTCTCCTTCTTCTCCGCTTAGACGGTTAACAAACACCTTCTGGTCTTTTGCAACTTTAAATTGCTGCCCTGCTATCTCTACAATTGCATACATAGTGTTGTGATTAATTAATTTATGCTAAAAAATTATGCTTGCATTTTTCGCAAGCGGGTGCAAATATACTTCTAATTAATTAATTCACAAAGCCTAAAAAACTTTAATAAGTATGTTCCTGTCCTTCTTTAGTATTCCAGGAATCTTTAAACAACTGCATATAGGCTAAAGTAAGTACCAGGCTGGTTGCAAACCCCATAACAGCCACTACAAAAAGCACTATACCAATATCGGTTCCATAATCGGTACGCCACATATTAATAAGGTTATTTAAAAAATCTGGGTTTAATTCTGTAGCATATAATGCAAAGAAGATGGTAAATAATATAGTGGCATTAAAACCGGTAAGCAGGCTCGCCATAAAACCTTTTTGATATTTAAATTTTGAACCTTTGGAGCTTCTATATGCCTTTAAAGCCAGCCACATTCCGCCAGCCATAATTACCCCGTTAAATAAACTGAATAAAGGATAAATATGTAAATTAAAGAGCGATAGGATTAAAAAATAGACAATAAGTCCTACTGCAATTATGAGACTGTATTTAATTGGAACACTAAAATTCTTCATAGCTTTTGGTTGGTGTTTTATTTATTAAGCGAATTGCAGACCGGGGAACTTTTAACCCATTTACTAATTACAAGTTTGAAAAATATTAATCCCGGGGCCTGAAACCGCTTTACTTTAAAGGTAAATTTCTAAAAAAAGTGCCGGTTTTTAGCTTAATAGCTTGTTAATTTTGACACTATTCGCACAAATACAGTAATTTCTTCATTATTCTGAAATTATGCCGTAACAAAATACGATATTCAAATACTAATACAATGCATTAATGAAAAATCTATTAAAAAATGATTAAAAACTTAAAGATGGCTGCCTTTGCATTAGTTTGCAGCGCAGCAGGAATTGCCCAGGAGGTAGAATTTACCGAATACGACCTGGACAACGGATTACACGTAATTTTACATCAGGACAACACGGCTCCCGTGGCCACGGTTGGAGTAATGTACCACGTAGGTGCTAAGGACGAAGAAGAAGGCCGTTCTGGCTTTGCTCACTTTTTTGAACACCTTTTATTTGAAGGCACCGAGAACATTGAGCGTGGAAAATGGTTTGATATTGTAGCTGCCAATGGCGGTAGCAACAATGCCAACACCACTCAAGATCGTACTTATTATTACGAGACTTTCCCTTCTAACAACCTTGAATTAGGTTTATGGATGGAGTCTGAAAGAATGTTTCACCCGGTTATTAACGAGGTAGGCGTAGAAACTCAAAACGAGGTTGTAAAAGAAGAAAAGCGCTCTCGTATTGATAACGCTCCTTATGGAAAGATTATTTATTCCACAGGTATCAATAAATATGTTTTTGATAAGCACCCTTACAAAAACTCGGTTATTGGCACCATGGAAGATCTTGACGCAGCCGAGCTAGACGAATTTAAAGCTTTCTTCGATAAATATTACGGCCCAAACAACGCTACTTTAGTTGTTGCCGGTGATATAGAAATTGATGAAACTAAAGAAATGATCGAGAAGTATTTTGCTGAAATTCCTGAAGGAAATGAAGTAGAAAGAGTTTCTGTTAAAGAAGAACCAATTACTGAAACTATTACAGCAACAGAATACGATAGTAACATTCAAATTCCGGCAAAATTATTTGTTTACCGCACGCCTTCTATGAAAGAAAAAGATGCTTATATCCTTGATATGATCTCTTCAATTCTTACTGATGGGAGAAGCTCAAGAATGTACAAGAAAATGGTAGACGAAGAAAAAACCGCACTACAGGTATTAGCATTCCCAAGATCTCAGGAAGATTACGGAACTTACGTTATGGGTGCTCTTGCTTTAGGAGAAACTCCACTAGACACTCTTGCAGCTTCAATGGATGAAGAGATTGATAAACTTCAAAACGAATTGATTTCAGAAAAAGAATATCAAAAACTTCAAAATAAATTTGAGAACCGTTTTGTAAATTCTAACAGTAGCATCCAGGGAATCGCTTCTTCATTAGCAACGTACAATGTACTTTATGGGGATACAGATCTTATTAACGAAGAGATTGAAATCTACAGAGACATCACCAGAGAAGATATTAAAAGAGTAGCTAACGAATATCTTAACGAAAACCAACGTTTAGAGTTAGATTACCTTCCAGAAAGCGAAAAGGAATAACATTAAAAAAATATAGAATGAAATTTAATATACTTACATTATTTATAGCTTGCTTTTTGACCACAGCGGCAATTGCGCAGGTAGACCGTTCTAAACAACCGGAACCGGGACCGGCCCCAAAGATTAACCTTGGGCAGCCAGATGAATTTACATTAGATAACGGATTAAAAGTTTTGGTAGTAGAAAACCACAAACTTCCAAGAGTTTCTGCTTCCCTAATTATAGACAATAAACCACACGCCGAAGAAAAACCTGCTACTGCTGCTTTGGTTTCTTCTTTATTGGGAACCGGGACAGAAAATATGTCTAAAGACGATTTTAACGAAGAAATAGACTTTTTAGGAGCCAATGTTAATTTTGGATCAGAAAGCGTTTATGCCAGTTCACTTTCTAAGTTTTTCCCAAGAGTTATGGAACTTATGGCTGAAGGAGCTTTAAAACCAAAATTCACCCAGGAAGAATTTGAAGCTGAAAAGAACAAACAAATTGAAAGCTTAAAATCTATTAATAAAGATGTAGGTTCTATCGCCAGCCGTGTAAGTGCTGCTTTAGCCTATGGAGCTAACCACCCTTACGGTGAGTTTGCCACGGTAGAAAACACTGAAAAAGTATCTCTCGAAGACGTAAAAGGTTTTTACAATAATTATTTCAAACCTGCCAACGCTTACCTTGTTATAGTTGGTGACGTAAAGACTTCTGAAGTAAAAAAACTTGCAAAGAAAAATTTTGGAGACTGGAAAGCCGGTGCGCCAAAAGAGCAAGACTTACCTAAAGTAGCTAAAGTGAATGAGACACAAATCAACTTAGTTGATATGCCCAACGCGGTACAAAGCGAATTAAGACTTCAAAACACCATAGATTTAAAAATGGCAGATGAAGATTACTTCCCCGTATTGGTGGCAAACCAAATTCTTGGTGGTAGTTTTGGAAGTTACTTAAATATGAACCTTCGTGAAGACAAAGGCTATACTTACGGAGCCAGAACAAGCACGGGAGCAGATAAGTACGCTTCAAGATTTGTTGCACAGGCAAGTGTTAGAAACGCGGTAACCGACAGCGCAATTGTAGAATCTTTAAAAGAGATTAAAAGAATTAAAACCGAGCCTGTAGATGCTGAAATGTTAGAAAACGCTAAAAGCAAATTCGCCGGTGATTTCGTATTAAGATTAGAACAACCGTCTACCATCGCTAATTACGCGCTTAATATCAAGACGAATGATCTAGAGGATGATTTTTATGAAACTTTCCTTGAGAAAATAAATGCAGTTACTGCAGATGATATTCAACGTGTAGCCAATAAGTATTATCAAACCGATAATATGAGAATTATAGTTGCAGGTAAAGCTTCAGAAATTGCTGAAAACCTTGAAAAGGTTGAATTTAACGGAAAAACAATTCCGGTTAAATATTACAACAAACTTGGTGAGGAAGTTGAAAAACCTCAGGCCAAGAAAGTTGACGCATCAGTAACCGTAGAAAAAGTTTACGCAGATTATATTGAAGCTGTTGGTGGACGTGATGCTGTTGAAGAAGTGGAAAGTGTAGTTATGAAAGCCGAAGCTAGTGTACAGGGAATGGCTCTAAACCTAACCATGAAAAGAACTATGGATGGTAAACTAAACCAGGAAGTTTCTGTGGGCGGTAACGTTATGAGCAAACAAATTTTTGATGGTGAAGCTGGATTTGTAATGGCGCAAGGTCAAAAAATCCCTTACAACGAAGATCAAATTAAAACTGCTAAAATAGATGCTAATCCATTCCCAGAACTACAGGTTGGTGGCGCAACTTTAGAAGGAATTGAAACTGTTGAAGGTGTAGATGCTTATGTTGTTGCACTTAGCGAAAATTACAAAGCCTACTACAACGTAGATAGTGGTTTAAAAATGCAAACTGTACAAACTGCATCTCAGGCTGGACAAACAATGTCTATCCCTACAGGATACAGCGATTACCAGGAAGTTGAAGGAGTTAAATTTCCTTTTAAAATGACTCAGGCTGCAGGCCCACAAACATTTGAATTTAATGTTACTGAGATCCTTGTTAACGAAGGAGTTTCAGCTGAAGATTTTGAAGAATAGTGATTTTTTATTAATGTTAGAGAGAACCGGCCAGCAATGGTCGGTTCTTTTATTTTAAAACCAAATCTATATTTTATGGAAGTTGAAACCAATAAACATCTTCTACCCTCCTATTTCAAGATTATCTCTTTTGTAATCGCTGGCTTAGCATTAATTTCTGCGATAATAAGCTTTAATGACCAACTAAACCTGGACCCCAACATATTCTTACCGCTTGGGAAATACTTGTTCCTGTTAGCACTGGCATTTTTCTCATTTTCCAAAGAAAAAAATGAGAAAAAATATTTTAATCAACTTAGGTTAAAATGTCTCATCCCGGCAATAATTTTCGCTAATATTTTCTTTCTTTTCGAAACTTTTATGGAGTTATTTAAATCGGTTGAGCATCGCGAATTTATTTCTGCCTTTGAGGTTCTATTGATCTTTCATGTCTATTATTTAATTTCCTTTTACTATTACAAAAACAAGTAAGCACAAACGACATTAAGAATTTAAATTACGTAGCCTGTTTTCTAAACTTAGAAAACACTTTTTTAGATCGGTTTACAATAAATACCCCTATTAAGATCACAAAAGCTGAAATTAACTGCCAGGTACTAAAAACCTCACCATCTAAAATTCCCCAACCTAAAGCTACAACCGGAATAGTGTAGGTTACAGAGGTAGTAAAAACCGGGTCTGAGATCTGCACCAGCTTATTAAAAATTATCATAGCCACTCCGGTTCCAATTACCCCTAGAATAGCGACATATCCTATGGATTGTTGCAGCACGATATTAGAAAGATCGTGCTCAAAGAATCCCGAAAAGTATAAAATCACCAAAGTAGGCAATAGCAAAACGGTGAAACTTCCCGCTGCAATTGCTAGCGGACTAATATCACTCATATGGGTTTTAAGGATATTTACATTCATCGCATAACAAGAGGCAGCGATAATTACCAAAAGTGAATAAAGATAATTCTGATCTGGATTAATACTGGCACCACTTAAAATTAAACCGGCCGTACCTAAAAGACCAATAACGACTCCCAATATTTTATTCTGATTAAATACCGCCTTAAAAAATAGCGCTCCAAAAATAAGCGTCATTAAAGGCGTAGCAGCATTTAAAATAGAAGCAATAGCGCTGTCAATTTCGGTTTCTGCAAAAGAGAAAAGATAAACCGGAAAGAAGTTCCCCAGCAAACCCGAGATCACCATCCATTTCCATTGCCTCTTCTTGATCTTCATGATAGATCTAAACCCAATAAGAATAAGAAAAACGGCGGCAAAAATTATTCGGAAAGATCCAACTTCTATCGCCGACAAACCTACCAGGCCCTTTTTAATAAGAATAAAGGAACTTCCCCAAACAATAGAAAGAATAACCAGGTAAACCCACTTTAATTTTTCCAAAGGCATATTTCTCGATTTTTAAGCTGCAAAAGTCGTTATTCCTTTAGAGTTGAAAAGAAAAGTGGAGATTAATTTTAATTGTTTTTTTAACCTGCCTGTTGCGCAGTGATTACTCTTTCCAGCGAAAAGTTTCAATCATATGCTTCATATCTTTTTTAAGATAATCTGCAGCGGGAATAATAGAGTCGTAATTTGGCCTTGTTCTAAAGTAAGCGGAAGCGGTTACAAAATGATTCACACTATCGGTAAGATAAAATTGTGCCTGGGAAGCCGCATCGCCTGAAACTTCATAGAACATACCGTAGACCTCCTGAATCTCATTAGTATATACATCACCTTCAATAGCATCAGCTTTTATAGTATGTTGTAGCGGTAACTTTTGCGCATCTGCCAGTAGCGAATCCAGGTTATTATTAATTTGCTGATAAGTGATAAAAATGGTTCCGTTTAAATCTTTATATTCCAAATCTATCCAACACGGAATATTATTTCGGGAAGCCTTAATTTCTGCCAGGGTATTAATTTCAAAATTATAGGGACAATTAAGGTTTGTGGTTTCGTATTTAGCTTCAGGATAATTAAGCGCAAGAAATGCACGAGGCTTGGGTGTAGTGTCTTCTTCCCCGCAGCTAATAAAAGTTAAAACCAAAACCATTATCAAAAAACTCTTCATACCACACTTTATCTTCAACTAACCGGAGAAATATTCACTTTAATTTGTTTAAGGCGTTTATTGTCTAAAACTTCTACCGTAAAGCTATAATTAAGAAAATAAATTACATCATTTTTCTTCGGAAAACCACCTGAAATTTCCAGTAAAAAGCCCGCCAGGGTATCTGCCTCGCCTTTCCGCTCTTCAAAAGCCACAGGATCTTCAATTTTTATAATTCTATAGAAATCTTTCAGCGGCGTTTTACCTTCAAAAACATAGGTGTTTTCATCAAGTTTGGAATAGACCAAATCTTCGTCATCGAATTCATCGCTAATATCACCAACTATCTCTTCAATAATATCTTCCAAAGAGATAAGTCCGCTGGTACCTCCATATTCGTCTACTACGATCGCCAAATGATTCTTTTTGGTTTTAAAATCGTTCAGCAAATCGTCCAGCTTTTTATTTTCGGGAACAAAATAAGGCTCGCGCAACAAACTGGTCCATTCAAAAGAATTTTTATCAATATAGGGCAATAAATCTTTTACGTATAAAATACCTATTACATTATCTATATTCTCGCGATAAACCGGAATCCTGGAGTAACCTCTATCTATAATTTCAGGAATAATTTCTTTATACGTCTGGCTTTCATTTAAAGCAAAAATATCCATCCTGGGGCGCATTACCTGTTTGGTATCGGTATTTCCAAAAGAAACAATACCCTGTAATATCTTTTGCTCTTCCTGGGTAGTATCTTCTTCACTGGTAAGCTCTAAAGCCTGCGATAATTGATCTATACTTATAAAAGATCGTTGCTTGCCGAGACGACGGTGCATATAAATAGTTACCGCGCGCATTGGCCCGCTCAAGGGAGTAAAAATAGTATCAAGAAAATTTAAGGGTCGCGCCATAAAGTTTGAAAACAGCACGTTATTTCTACTTGCATAAACTTTTGGCAGAATTTCACCAAAAAGGAGAATAATAAAAGTTATTACTCCAACCTCAATTAAAAATTTGAAGTTAATGCCGTAAAACACTGTATTCATCTCGCCAAAAAGCCTGTCTGCAATACTATCAAACAACAGTACAATGGCTATGTTTATAAAATTATTGGCAACCAGGATAGTAGCCAGTAACTTTTTGGGTTTATCTAAAAGATTAACCACAATTTGTTGAGATTTACTGCGCTTCCCGTCTTCGGTAATTACATCGGCAGGTGTTAAGGAAAAGAAAGCAACTTCGGCGCCAGAAATTAAGGCAGAACAAAGTAAAAGCAGCAATAAAACTACATAGCTAATTAGCTGCGTAAAATCAAAAGTGGCCCAAAACAAAAGTAAACTGGGAGGTTCTGAATCCAAATGACAGGGTTTTAATTAAACTTAAAAAGGCAAATCGTCTTCCTCTTCTTCTTTCGCCATAGATTGATTGGCAAAATTATCATTTTTAGGCGTGTTTTGTTGATTTTGAGACGGGGAATTTTGCTGTTGCATATTTCCGCCTCCTTCGCTCTCTCCTTTTGGAGTTAAAAAGGTAAATTCTGTACACTGTATTTCGGTAGTGTAACGGTCATTTCCCTGGTCGTCCTGCCATTTACGGGTTTTAATTCTACCTTCAATAAAAACTTTATCGCCTTTTTTAAGGTATTTCTCACAAATTTCGGCTGCTTTATTACGCACCACAATGTTATGCCATTCGGTATTGGTAACGCGCTCGTTGGTTGTGCGGTTGGTATAAGTCTCGTTGGTAGCCAGCGGAAATCGCCCTATAGCGCCACCGCCTTCAAAATAATGCATTTTCACGTCGTCCCCCGTATGCCCAATTAGCATTACTTTGTTTAATGTACCTGTCATCTCTATTAATTATTTTTTGAGCCCAAAAAGGCTATTTATTTACACCCTAAAATACTGAAAAATTTATTGCTAATTAAAGCTAAACCCTATAAAACTTTAAACAATTTATAAGGAATAGGTTTCCAGCGCAGTTTCTTCAAGGAAATTAGCAATTAAAACCGGCACCGGATAATCTTTTACATTTTTTACAGGAATTCCCTCTTTTCCAATTTTCTCAGCTTTAACCCACCAAAAATGAGTATAAATATGTTGGTGGGAAAGCTTATGAACTACCGGTTTCGTATTATGAAGTTCTAATGACAATTTTTGTTCCCCAAGAATGTCTTGAATACTTTCCTCGGAAGGAAAATCGCCTTCGCTTACCGGTTCTTCAGTTTCTATTAAAGGAAATTCATACAAACCATTCCAAATTCCCTTTCCTGTTCTTTGCTGAAGTAGCGTTTTATTTTCTTCAGAAAAAACTACTAAATAATTAAAGTAGCGCTTCTTTACTTTGGCTTTTTTCAGTTTAACCGGTAATTCCTGAATTTTATTTTTCTCCACCGCCAAACAACCCGAAATTAAAGGACATGTTTCACAAAGCGGGTTTCTTGGTTTACATTGAAGCGCCCCGAATTCCATTAAAGCCTGGTTAAAACTGGAAGGATTTTTTTCATCTAACAATTCAGAAGCCAGGGCTTTAAATTCCTTAATTCCTGCCGAGGAATTTATAGGAGTTTCAATATCAAAAAAACGAGCTAAAACCCTGTAAACATTGCCATCTACCACCGCAACCGGTTCATTATAACAAATTGAAGCAATGGCAGCGGCGGTATAGTCACCTACACCCTTTAGTTTTTTGAGATCTTTATAAGAATCGGGAAACACACCATTTAGTTCTTCAGCAACATATTTAGCGGTTTCGTGAAGATTCCTTGCCCGGGAATAATATCCCAAACCTTGCCAGAGTTTCAGTACTTTTTCTTGCGGCGCTGCAGCAAGATCCAAAACACTGGGAAACGCGCTTTTAAAACGCTTATAATATGGTAAACCCTGCTCTATTCGCGTTTGTTGTAACATAATTTCACTGAGCCAAATATGATACGGATCGCTAGTTTTGCGCCAGGGCAATTCGCGCTTGTTTTTTAAATACCAATCAATCAACACTTTAGAAAATACCATATATAAAATAGACTTGGTGCAATATTAAAAGTTTATTCCGTTATTATTTAATGAATTAGGCTTGAAATATTGTAGATTTAATTCTTATATTTGCGCCCTTGAAAAAACAGAAATCCCAATTTATAATATTAAATAGCACGAAAATGACGAAAGCAGATATTGTAGCGAACATCTCAGAAAAATTAGGAATGGAAAAAGGTGATGTTCAAGCTACTATTGAAACCTTCATGGATGAGGTTAAAACTTCATTAGAAAGTGGAGACAACGTATATTTAAGAGGCTTTGGAAGCTTTGTTGTAAAAACAAGAGCTGAAAAAACCGGAAGAAATATCTCTAAAAACACTACTATTAAGATTCCCGCCCACAACATCCCGGCTTTTAAACCTGCCAAGATTTTTGTTGAAGGAGTTAAAACTAACGTTGAAGTTAAGTAATTTGAAACTGAAGCCCAGTTTCTTTATAAAATAAATTATTAATTAAAAAGTAACACTATGCCAAGTGGTAAAAAAAGAAAAAGACATAAGGTAGCTACGCACAAGCGTAAAAAAAGAAACAGAGCTAACCGCCACAAGAAAAAGTAGTTTTCATACTACTTTTTTTGTTTAAAACGTTCATTGAAATTGAAACCCTGCTTATTACCTAACAAGTTTTAGGGTTTCTTCAGGATTAAAAAACCTGTGATAAAATAATGTTTAATCCATCCCGACTTATTCGGGACAAAAATCTAATAGAGTGGACAAAGAATTAATTATACGGTCCGGAACCTCTGCTGTAGATTTTGCCTTACAAAAAGATGGAAAACTTATTGAACTCAACAAGGAAGAAGACAGCAACAAATTTAATGTTGGTGATATTTTTATTGCCAAAATTAGAAAAGCTGTACCAGGGTTAAATGCCGCATTTGTAAATGTTGGTTACGAGAAAGATGGTTTTTTACACTATCACGATCTTGGCCCCCAGGTATCTTCCATGCTTAAGTTCATAAAACGTGTAAGCACAGGTAAATTAAAAGATTATTCCTTAAAGAATTTCACATTCGAAAAGGATATTGACAAAGACGGCGTTATTACAGACGTCTTAAAGTCAAATCAGTCGCTATTGGTTCAGGTTGTAAAAGAACCTATTTCTACCAAAGGCCCCAGGATAAGCTCAGAGCTTTCTATTGCGGGTCGTTATATTGTACTGGTACCTTTTTCTAATAGAATTTCAGTTTCACAAAAAATTGAAAGTAAAGAAGAAAAAGACCGGTTAAAAAGATTGGTAAAAAGCATTAAACCCAAAGGTTTTGGGATTATTGTAAGAACCGTAGCCGAAGGCAAAAAAGTAGCAGAACTGGATAGGGACCTTCAAAATTTGATGGGTCGCTGGACAGGAATGTGCAAAAAGATGTATAAGCCACATCATCCCTCTAAAGTATTAGGAGAGTTAAACAGGGCATCTTCCCTGTTAAGAGATATTTTTAATGACTCTTTTACTTCTATTACCGTAGACGACGAGACGCTTTACACACAAATTAAAGACTATGTGGGCGAAATCGCCCCAAGTAAAGAATCGATTGTTAAGTTATATCAATCTAATGTTCCAATTTTTGAAAAATACGGTATCGAAAGACAAATAAAAACTTCATTTGGGCGCACCGTCTCTATGAGCAAAGGCGCCTACCTGGTAATAGAACATACAGAGGCTATGCACGTTATAGACGTAAATAGTGGTAACCGTTCTAACAAATCCAGAAACCAGGAAGATACTGCATTAGAGGTGAACATGATTAGCGCCACAGAAATAGCCCGGCAATTAAGATTGCGTGATATGGGTGGCATAATCGTGGTAGACTTCATAGACATGGGAAAAGCCGAAAACCGCAAAACCCTGTTTGATCACCTTAGGAACGAAATGAGTGACGACCGTGCAAAACATAAAATTTTGCCACCGAGTAAATTCGGGTTGATACAAATTACAAGACAACGCGTAAGGCCGGAAATGAATATTAAAACCCGCGAGGAAAACCCTAACGGAACTGGTGAAATTGAAGCACCAATACTTTTAATAAACAAAATAAAAACCGACCTGGAAAAACTCATTAAGAAAGATCATAAAAAGATCACTTTGAGTGCGCATCCATTTATTGCAGCCTTTTTAACAAAAGGCTTTCCATCTCCCCGCTCGCAATGGTTTTTAGACCATAAGCGATGGGTGAAAATTTTACCAAGAGACGCTTACACGTATATGGAATATCATTTTCACGATAAAGAAGGAAATGAAATCCTTTAAAAAAAACGCCTTTCGTTAATTCGGAAGGCGTTTTTTTATGCCCAATCTTGAAATTTACATTTTGATATTTCCTACCTGAAAAAGTTTTAATTTTGAATCTTGATTCTTGAATTTTCAACTCTTGAAAGAACCCGAGAAATCTTATACCGTAAAAGAAGCAACCATTAAACTGATGCAGTTCTGCGCATACCGCGACCGTTGCCATAAAGAAGTGGAAGAAAAACTGAGAGAAATGAATATGATTCCCGCTGCGCAAGCACAAATTATTATGGAATTAATGCAGGAAAACTTTTTAAATGAAGAACGTTTTGCACGCAGTTTTGTAAGAGGGAAATTCAGAATCAAAAAATGGGGAAAAATAAAGATCAAACAGGAATTAAAATTTAAAGAGATTTCAACCCCAATAATTAAAATAGCACTTACCGAAATAGATGAGCAAAAATATATTTCCACCCTTTACGAAGTAGCCGAAAAGAAATTAAAGCTACTTAAGGAACCCGATAAATTTAAAAAAAAGCGAAAATTAGCCGATTTTCTGCTTCGGAAGGGTTATGAAAGCAATCTGGTTTATGAAGTAGCAAATGAGCTCTTAGAATAGTTCTTATAGGCTCCACTGGTATTGAAAACCTGAGAGGTCTCAACTTACTTAAACCTTATTGTTCTTATGCGTACGTTCAACCGCCTGTTCGTTTTTATAATCTATCCACTTTTGCCCTTTTAGCTTACGCATATAGTTATCAAAATTACGCATCACCACCAGGTTATAAACGGCTTTAGAAAAATTGGTAAGCGTTCTAGGCGTAGCCCTTAAACTCATAGAAAAACCTGGAGTTAAATAGGTCATTTGGTGCCAGTAGCCTTCAGGCATATATAATGCTTCCCCATGGTTTAATTCGGTTACATAACCTTTCGCCTTTTTTAGCACGGGAAATTTATCAAAATCGGGATTATTAAAATCTATATCTTCACGGGAAATAAGAGCGTGAGGCACTTTATATAGATATTTGGTTTGGGAAGGCGGATAAATTATACAGCGTTTTTTCCCGTGGAAATGAAAATGAAGAATATTAGCAAAATCAATATCGTAGTGCATAAAGACTTTAGAATTTTCTCCCCCAAAAAATAAAGTTGGCAACTGTTTTATAAATCTAAGCCCCAGATCTGGAAACCTAAAATCTTTCTGTAAAACCGGCACCTCCTTTAATAAATGATAAAGAAAAATTCGGTAATTTGTAGGTTTTGATTTTAGCAGCTCTATATAATCTGCCATTTTCATTTCGGTATGTGGCTCGTTAAATCTTTGCTCAGACGTTATAGGGCGATCGTCGTAAAGCGGAACCACTTTTTCACCAGCAACCTCGCTAATATAATCTAAATCCCATTTTTGAGTAGCCGGCCAATCATCTACCAAATGCTCTATAACCACAGGTTTCTGCGGCCGCACATAATTTTCTAAAAATTCCTTTTTAGAAATAGTCTTAAGCCTTGGTATGGGTTCTAAATGTAAGCTTTCTTCTTTCTCCATCATTCAATTCCAGCACTTCTGTGCGTATTTTCAATCGCTTTTCTATTCTTGTAATCTATCCAATCCTGGCCCTTAATCTTACGCATTAAATTATCGTAATTTCGGGTAATAATCAAATTTTTGAGCACTTCGGCAATTCGCCCGGGTTTTTGTGGTAAAGACCTTAACGTCATTGATAAGCTCGCAGTCTCATACTTTATAAAATGCCACCATTTACTGGGAATATATAAAGCTTCCCCGTGTTTCAGTCTTGTTTCAAAACCTTTTGCTTTAGCCAGTGCAGGATATTTCTCAAAATCTGGATCATCCATATTTATTATCTCCATACTCACTATGGAGTGCGGTACATGATACAAAAATTTAGTTTCTGAAGGCGGATAAAGAATCACTCTTTTTTCGCCTACAAAATTGAAATGAAAATTATTAGCAAGATCCATATCATAATGCATCACCACGCTACTACCCTCACCCCCAACAAATAAAACTGGTAACTTTTTAAAGAATTTTACACCAAGATCGGGATACTTAAAATCATCTATTAACTCCGGGCAGTTTTGCAGTAGGTTAAAGAAAAACATCCTAAGATCTGTAGGTCCTTTTTCAAGAATATCTATGTATTCCCGCATAGGAATTTTCTTTGCCGGGCCGTGAGAATTTTGTCTTCCTTTTGCCGGTTTCCCATCATAAAGTGGCACTACAACATCCCCGGCTTTTTTCCTGAAATAATCAAAATCCCATTTTTTCGTGGCTGGCCAGTCGGCAGAAAGTTCTTCAAAAACAACCGGTTTTTCGGGTATAAAATAGTCCTTCAAAAATTCTTCTTTTGAAAGCTTTTTAACCCGCGGTATGTCTTGCAGATTCAATTTCAAATTGAATTCTTTTTTAAGCCTTGGCTTTAGATTTTTGTTGCGCTTCTAAATTACGCTCAATCTTATGTCCGGGTCTGGACCATTTTGGTTTTTCTCCTAAATTCTGATATTGCGATTCTTCAGCTGAAACACTTTTAGGCTGCTCCTTCTTCTCAAATGCTTTTTGCGGATTCAAACCTAAAGATCTAAACAATTCCATATCCTCGTTTACATCAGGATTTGGTGTTGTAAGTAGTTTATCTCCGGCAAAGATCGAATTTGCTCCGGCAAAGAAACACATTGCCTGTCCTTCTCTACTCATTTGAGTTCTTCCGGCAGAAAGTCTTACCTGGGTTTCAGGCATTACAATTCTGGCAGTAGCAACCATTCTCACCATTTCCCAGATAGAAACCGGTTCCTGCTCTTCCATAGGAGTTCCTTCAACAGGAACCAAAGCGTTAATTGGCACAGATTCCGGCTGCGGACTTAGAGTAGACAAAGCTACAAGCATTCCTGCCCTGTCATCTGCACTTTCTCCCATTCCTATAATTCCACCGCTACATACAGTAACATTAGTTTTTCTAACATTCCCTATGGTGTCCAGTCTATCCTGGTAACCGCGGGTAGAAATCACTTCTTTATAATATTCTTCTGAAGAATCTAAATTATGGTTATAAGCATACAAACCGGCTTCAGCAAGTCGCTGCGCCTGGTTTTCGGTAATCATTCCTAGCGTACAGCAAACTTCCATATCCAGTTTATTAATGGTTCTTACCATTTCCAAAACCGAATCGAACTCCTTACCGTCCTTTACGTTTCTCCAGGCTGCACCCATACAAACCCGCGAACTTCCCGACTCTTTAGCACGTAGCGCCTGGGCTTTAACCTGGTTCACGCTCATAAGGTCGTTTCCTTCAACGTTGGTATGATAACGTGCCGCCTGTGGGCAATACCCACAATCTTCAGGGCAACCGCCGGTTTTAATAGAAAGTAAAGTTGAAACCTGAACGGTGTTAGGATCGTGATTTTTCCTATGCACAGTGGCCGCTTCGTAAAGCAACTCCATCAAAGGTTTATTATATATCTCGAGAATTTCTTCTTTTGTCCAGTTATGTCTTGTGGCCATAAAAAATAGATTTGAAATCAAAAATAAATAAAACTGCGCTTTAATAAGCCTTCAGCGAAGAAAGTTTTCAAAGCTTTCTTTAAAGTTATGATTTCCGACTTATTAATATAGAAACTGCGTTCCCGCCAAAACCTACAGCGTTTACCAATATATTTTCAAGTTTTGAAGGTGATTTACTAATTTCTGAAAAAGGCACCTCAATAAAATCCTGATGCTGAAGCATTAAAATCGCAAGTTCTAAATTTAAAATTCCCGAAGCTGCAAACGTATGTCCCAGTTTCCATTTATTACTAGTCATTGCGGGAGCATTTTTACCAAAAAGTGTTTTTATTGCGTTTACTTCAGAAAGATCTCCTTTTAAAGTTCCGGGCGCGTGCATCACTACCGCGTCAATTTCTGAAAGTTCTTTCTCGCCAATGGCCATTTTCATCGCCTTCTGTAAAGATTCCCCTTTTTCTGAAATTGAAACACTGTGCTTTAAGGTTTCTGTTGCGTAGCCAAATCCTGTAATTTTAGCAATTGCTTTTTCTGAATTTTCCTTCTGAAGCGCCAATATTCCTGAAGCTTCTCCAAGAATCATTGAATTTCTTTTTTTCTGCATATCCAAAGCGCGACACGGAAAATCAAGATCTTCTGAAGCATAAATTTTCATGGCTTTCATTTGGGCGATTGTAAAAGGGGTTAATGCAGCTTCACTCCCACCGGCAAGGAACTTATCGGCAAAACCGGCCTGCATCCAGGCAATAGCATTTACAACCGAGTGTAAACCGGTTGAGCAGGTTACACTATGAGAAAATTCCGGTCCCTCTGTTTGAAGATCTTGCGAAACCCAGGAAGAAATATTTCCTAAAGTGGTAGAAGGCGAAGCCTGCGTAGCGGCTTTTCCGGTTTCTATAAATTCTTTATGATATTTTTCAAACAATCCGGTAGCACCACGTGAGCTGCCAATATTGATACCAATATTTTTCTCGCTTTTCCACCCGGCTTCTTTTATAGCTTTTCTGGCTGAAAAAATTGCAAATAAAACCGAATCATCCAGTTTTCTATAATTGGGGTTTTCACTTTTAAGTGCTTCAATTTCAGCTTTGAGATTTTCTGGCAAAAAAGCCGCAAAAGCTTCGGTTTCATCAAACCGATGTTTGGAAATAAAATGTTTCGGATTTTTATAATTTTTCCATATTTCCGCAGGAGATTGACCAAGCGCAGAAACAGAACCAAGTGAAGATATAAATACCGGTGATTTCAAAAGCGATTAATTTTCAGCAAAAATAAGGTCTGTTGTTCCAACCACTAAATATTTTCAATAAAAAAAATGAATCAGAAATCCTGCAAGGTTTGAATAACCTTGTAGGTATATTATTATTTTTCAAACTTACGAGGCATAAAAAAACCTCGCAGGAAGGATAGTGGGATAAACCAGTTTAACGCTGATAATAAAGATTTAAAATAGAATCTATCTTTTTTTCGCCTAATAGGATCTTTTGTAATTCTAACTGAATTCCTTCAGAAACAAGATCTATAAGTGGCTGATAAACCTTTTCTACTTTTTGAATTGATTTTTGCAAAATCCCGTCCCATTCTTTGTGATAATTTACCAAATCGTCTGGATAAACCTTGGTTCTGGATGTATTTTCCTGAAAAGGTTTAAAAGCTTCATCAAGATTCAAGTATCCGTAATCGTCGGTCAGCTCTTCCCCAATGGCAATATCTCTAACCGCAATTTCAAATCCGTAGGCTGTAGAAAAGCAGTTAGAATTAAAACTATGGTTTACATATTTCGCCAAATCCCAACAAAGAACCAAATCGCCAAACCGATTGCGAAAAGCATATTTTTCCAGCATTTGCGCACTTTTAGGATGCAGTTTTTCTAGGTGGGAATTATAAAAAACGTGATCTAAATCGTCCTGAACCCAGGTAATAGTGCCTTCGGGAATTTTTTTGGTAGCCACCACGCCATATCCCACCTGCTCATTTATAAAGCGCAGTTCTGTATCTGGATGCATCATAATCGCTAAATTTTAATTCTAATGTAAACAATTAAAGCTTTGCTTTTAAGACACTTATAAAAGTTTATTTCTAAAACTTTTCCAGAAGATCTTCGATAACAGAATAGATTTTATTCAATTCTAATTGAGTAATTGTAAACGGCGCCAAAATATAAATAGTATTTCCAAGCGGTCTTAGAAATACGCCATTATCCATAAAATGTTTAAAAAGCTGGTTTCTAAGGTTACCGTAGCGCTCCATTTTCACATTAAGATCAAAAGCATAAATAACGCCCAACTGCCGGCGATTGGTAACTTTTGGATGGTCTTTTATCTTTTCATCAAAAGCCTGATGTGATTTAATAACCGATTTGATTTGCCCTTGAATTTCTTCGGAAACCAATAATTCTATTCCAGCAATGGCCACAGTACAAGCCGGTGGATTGGCAGAATACGTATGCCCGTGGAATAGGCCTTTAGAAATATCTTCGTCATAAAAAGCATCGTAGATTTTTTGCGAACAGGTGGTTAAACCCATTGGCAACAAGCCTGCGGTTAAGGCTTTAGAAAGACACATTACATCGGGTTTGGTTTCCATATAATCTGAAGCAAAATATTTACCGGTTTTCCCAAATCCGGTCATTACTTCATCGGCCACGCAAACAATGTCATGCTCTTTGCAAACTTTCAGGATTTCATTCAAGCCAGCAGCATCGTGCATTTTCATTGCCGCCGCACCCTGCACTAAGGGCTCATATATAAATCCAGCAATATTGTTTTCTGAAATTAGTTCTTTCAGCCCCGAAATAACTTCTTCATTATTTTCTCCTAACGGAACCGGGATTCGTAAAACTTCAATAAAATGCTCTTCGAAAGCACCATTATAAACTGAAAGCCCCGAAACCGACATCGCGCCAAAGGTATCGCCGTGAAAACCTTCGTCAAAAGCCAGCATCACATTACGATTATTGCCCTGGTTATGATGATACTGCAAAGCCATTTTAATCCCAATCTCCGTGGCCGTAGAACCATTGTCATTAAAGAACAATTTCTGCTGATTTCCCGGCAAAATCTTTATTAGTTCTTCAGAAAGTTTTACCGCAGGTTCGTGGGTAAACCCGCTAAAAACCACCTGGTCCAGATTTTGCATTTGTGCTGCAACTTTTCCTGTGATATATTCATTGCAATGCCCATACATTGCCGTATACCAGGAAGCGATACCATCTAGATATTCGCTGCCATCTTCTGCATAAAGAATACTGCCCTTTGCTTTTACAATAGGTAAAGCTTCCGGGGAAATTTTATGCTGGGTTAGCGGATGCCAAAGGTGTTTTTGATCTCGGGTAACTAAGCTCATTTTTTTTTAATATGAGGAGGTTCTTACTAAAATTAAAATGTCATTGCGATCCCGATTTTTATCGGGAGAAGCAATCTGCAAAGGTCTATAATTCGATGCAGAGATTACTTCACTCCGTTCGTAATGACGTTAAATTTTATTTCAATTTATCTCTAAATAGTTCAGCGTATTCTTTGATCACATTTTGATCAAAATAAGGTTCCTGATCTATTCTTCCCAGAACCTTTACACCGCCCATTTTTTTAATAATCGATTCAGTAGATTTATTTTCTTCGCCCGAAAAAATTATTCCGAAGCAATTTAAGTCGCGAGATTCTAAAGCTTCTATAGTTAATAAAGTATGATTGATACTTCCAAGATAATGACGAGAAACCAGGATAATGCGATCTTCCGGCTGCATTAAATCGGCTATAGTTTCTTTATCGCTAATTGGGACTAATAAACCTCCGGCGCCTTCAATAACCAAACTATTTTCGCCCTTTGAACGTTTTATTTTTTTTGAAGTAATTTTTACTTGATCAATTTCAGCCGCTGCATGCGGACTCATGGGTGTTTTTAGTGCAAAGCGATTTTTATGAAAAACAGTTTTATCGTTAGAAATTAGTCTTTCTACTTTATGGCTATCAGAATTATCAAGATCGCCGGCCTGGATAGGTTTCCAATAATCGGCTTCTAAGGCTTCTGTTAAGATTGCTGAAGCTACTGTTTTTCCAACTTCGGTCCCAATACCGGTAACAAAATAAGTATGTTTCATTTATTTATAAATTCTTCAATGCTGGTCATTTTAAAGTAAATTTCTCTTCACAATTTTCACAATGATAATCGTATTTGTAGTGAATTGGCAGGGCGAAGGTGAGAAATGAAAACAAAAAAGCAAAGAAAGAACGCACATCTTTAATATGCGTGTAAACTTTTACGCGAGTGCTGTCACAGTTGGGACAAACTACTCTTTCACCTTTGTCATCAAGGGAATAATCGTGAATTTCACTTAAAATCGCCCGGGCTCGTTCCTCATCGTCAGCATACACGTTCAATTTTATACCACCAATCGCCTGGCTTACCAGAGGATCGGTATCAATAAGAACCTGGTCTGCCAGGAATACCTCTATGCCTTCAAATTGTAATTTCCCTTTTACAATTTGTGCTTCAGAAGAATACTGAAACCTGGCTATGTTTACAAAAGTGCTCATATGCTTATATATTTTATCCCAAACCGGCAATTAATCACTGGCTTACCTAATCCTGTTACAGCCAATTTCTGGGTTCAGCATCATTCGGGCTTCATGGCAGTAATTTAGTGAGTTTTTTTAAAACCTCCCTGATTTCATTTTCAGAATTAAAGGAATGTAAACAAAACCGAAGGCGTTCACTCCCTTTTGGAACAGTAGGCGATAAAATGGGTTTTACTTCAAAACCTTCTTGTTTCAAAATTTTTGCTATATTTTTCACTTTTTCATTCCCCGGAATTATACAACTTTGAATTGCTGAAATACTCGGAATAAAATGTTTTTTAATCTCTAATTCCTCAATTTGATTCCTGAAAAAATGAATATTATTTTTTAGTTGCTGAATTTCTGAAATTTCGTTTATGAATTCCTGGTAAACCGAGAGAATTGTAGCAACCGAATGAGGCGGCAAAGCCGTTGTATAAATTAGGCTTCGGGAAAAATTTACCAGATAATTTTTTAAACCTTTACTTCCTAAAATAACCGCGCCGTGGCAACCGGGTGCTTTTCCAAAAGTATTTAAACGCGCGAAAACTTTATCCTGAATTCCTTCTTCCTGAACCAAACCTTCTCCATTTTCACCAAAAATACCCGTAGCGTGGGCTTCATCTACCACCAAAAAGGCTTTAAAATCTTCTGAAATTGCTGCTAACTCTCGTAGCGGCGCCAGATCTCCATCCATTGAAAAAACAGATTCAGTTACAATATAAATTTCTGAATTTTCAGGTTGTGAAAGTTTATTCAGCCTGATTTTGAGATCTTCAATATTATTATGGCGGAATTTATAAGCTTTTGCATTACTCATTGAAATTCCATCTCTTATAGAAGCGTGAACTAGTTCATCATAAAAAATAAAATCCCCACGTTTAGGCACTGAACTGAAAAATCCAATATTAGCATCGTAGCCGGAATTAAAAATTAAAGCGGCTTCAGTTTTATGAAATTCGGCAAGGAAATTTTCGGCTAAATCATAAATTTTATGATTCCCAGAAAGCAACCTGGAACCGGTGGCTCCATTTCTTAAAAGATTATTCTGCTCTAAAATTTGATGCGCCCCATTATAGACTTTTGCAGAGGAAGCTAATCCTAAATAATCGTTTGAGGAAAAATCTATTAATTGAGCGTTCTTCTTTAAAGACCGCAAAGCATTTTCATCCTTTCTCTTCTCTAAACTTTTCGCTAATTTTAAAGGTAATTGCATAGTTCAAAATTACAACTTTAACGAACTAAAAAATATGGAACTGGCAGAATTTAGTCTTAGTATTGGTTTGGCAGCTGTGGCCGGACTTTTTATAGGTATAGAAAGAGAATTTACCGGCAAAAGCGCAGGTTTAAAAACCAATGCTCTTGTGGCCCTGGGTGCTTGTGTTTTTATTTTACTTTCTCTACAATTTCAGGGAGAAGAATTTGTAGATATTACCAGGGTTATTGGCCAGGTGGTCACCGGTATTGGTTTTATTGGTGCAGGAACCATTCTTCAGCACGGGAAAAATGTAAAGGGTTTAACTACTGCTGCTACCATTTGGTGTAGTGCCGCCGCTGGCGGGCTCGCTGCTTTACAAATGTATGCCGAACTACTTATAATTTGTATAACAATTGTTGTTATAAATCTAGTTTTTGGGTTTCTGGAAAAGAAACTTATAAGGGGAAAAAGAAAACATGATAATACTGAACACTAAACTACTTTACAATATCATCTTCGTTTCTTGTGTGATCTATGTTATTTTGCGGTGTATCGTCAATTTCACTTTTTAATACGTGAGAATTTCTCTGATATTTTCCTCTAAGATCGTCCATAACGGAGCCTTTCCAGAGTTTTACTCCCATAAAATAGGATGCCCTTCCAATTAAATGTGCACTTACGGGGGCGGTTAGAAATACAAAAAGAATAATTACAAGTGCACGGGAAGTGGTAGAAAGATCGTTAAAGAAAACGGCCGTTCCCACTAAAATAAGACCAACACCAAGCGTGGCCGCTTTAGTATTTACCGAAATCCTCATATAAGTATCGGGCATTCTTACGAGTCCTATTGCAGAAAGCAGTACGAACAAGGTTCCTAAAGTGATTAATATTACTATAATTATTGAACTCATTTCTTTCGGTTTCTTTTTTCCAGGTAATATGAGAAAGCCACGGTACTTAAAAAAGCAATTAAAGCCAGGATCATTGCAGTATCTAAAAATGTAGATCTTCCGTGAATAATACTGTAAACTCCAATAATTCCAATACCGGTAGTGATAAGCACATCCAGGGCAATAATTTTATCGGCAATACTGGGACCTTTAATAAATCGGTAAACTATTAGCAGCACCGAAAAGGCCAGGATTGGCAGAATAATATAATATAAATAATCTGTTAGCGTCATCTCAATATTTCCAAAATACGTTTTTCAAATCCGTTTTTAATACTATCGATAAATTCCTCTTTATCGGTTACATACATCGCATGTACATAAAGCACTTTTTTATCGTTAGAGACATCCAGGCTAAGGGTTCCTGGTGTAAGCGAGATCATATTCGCCAAAAATGTAATCCCCAGGTTGCTTTGTATGGTAAGCGGTACTTTTACAATTCCCGGTTTCATTCCATATTTTGGGGTTACAACTTCGTAAGCTACCTGTAGGTTTGCTTTAAATAATTCCCACAGGAAGAAGAAAAAGAAGGCTATCAATTTAGGAATAATAGTAAAATACCGGGCATCACTATTCCCTCTTGTTATCACCCACAGAATAAAGAAATTAAGCACAAAGCCAAATATATAATTCTGGAAAGTAAAATCTCCGGTTAGGGCTACCCATACAAAAGTGAGTAATAAATTAGATACAAACCTGCTCTTCATTATTCGGGTGTTTGTGTATTAAGTACTGCGTCTATATATTGTTGATTATCCATTAATTCTGATGCAATTCTAGCTGAAAGCGTTTGAATATGTTCTGCGCCAAAACCTACATATAAGGATACCAGACTTAAAAAAACTATAGGTACTATTATCTGAACTCTTTTTATATTTTTAATTGCATGAAAATACCTGAATTTTGGTCTAACAGGAATTTCCTGTGCATCTTTCCAAAACACTTCAGCCCAAAGTTTCGCGATTACAACCAAGGTAATAAAACTTGCAAAGATAATTGCGGCCAGGCTCCAATAACTTCCAGATTCAAAACTGGCAGTAATTAATGATATTTTAGGCCAAAAACCCGATAAAGGCGGAATCCCAACCAATGAAAATAACGGGATAAACATCAACAAACTCAACTTGGGATAATTAGCATAAAAGCCTCCTAAAGCCCGCATACTATTAGAACCTTTTATTCGGTATATAAGACCACTAATCATAAAAAGATTCGTTTTTACCACAATATCATGCACCAGGTAAAAAATTGCACCTGCAATAGCAACTTCGGTAAACATTCCTAAACCAATAATCATATAACCAATATGACAAATAATTAAATAAGAGAATACCTTCCTTATATTATTTTGAACCAGTGCGCCCAATGCCCCACTAAACAGGGTGAAAATAGCAAGCACCAATAGAATTTGATCCAGGAAAACATCATCTACAAAAATTAAAGTAAACACCCTAATTAAAGCATACACCCCAACTTTAGTAAGCAAGCCTCCAAAAATAGCTGACACCGCTGAAGGTGGCGTATGATAGGAAGCCGGTAACCAGAAATATAAAGGAAAAATAGCCGATTTAATTCCGAAGCCAATTAGAAATAAAATAGCAGTTATTTCTACAAGAGCCCGGTTTTCTACTGCAGCCACTTTATTGGCAAGATCGGCCATATTTAAGCTTCCGGTTAAACCGTATAGCACCGCAATTGCTGTTAAAAAGATCATGGAAGCGAGGAAATTCAGCGTAAAATATTTTACCGCACCCTCTAATTGAGCTTTTTCCCCACCAATAGTAATTAAAACAAAAGAGCTTATAATAATAATTTCAAACCAAACATAAAGGTTAAAGATATCCCCGGTTAAAAAAGCGCCGGTAAGTCCTAAAAGTAAGAAATGGAAAATGGGAAAATACCCAAATCTCAATCTATCACCAATAACTGAACCCGAGGAAAATATAGATACAGCCAAACCTGCAATGGAGGTAAGTAGCACCATAGTGGCAGAGAAAGTATCTGCAATAAAGGTAATTCCAAAAGGAGCTTCCCAACTCCCGGCCTGTACCGTTTGGGTACCATTATTCCAGATATACGCAAAAACAGTAATACTAACAGCAAGGTGCACAAGGCTTCCAAACATACTAATTATTCGCTGTGCATTTATCTTCCTCCAGAAAAACATGAGGATGATAGCCAATAGCATTTGCAGCAGTAAAGGATATAATATTATTTGTTGTGTCATGAATCTTCGTCTGTTGCGTTCATTTCGTCCAGATCATCGGTTTTCACTACTTTGTGTGCTCTTTTTACAAGAATAATTGCAAAAGATTGTAAACCGAAACTAATTACGATAGCGGTTAATATTAATGCCTGCGGAACAGGATCTGCATAAGCTTCTAAAAAAACCTTGGAATCTTCAGGAATAATTGGCGGTGCCCCTTCTGTAATTCTTCCCAACAGAAAAATTAGCAGGTTTGCTCCATTTCCTAACAAAATAATTCCGATAATGAGTTTCACCAAACTCCGGCGCAGAATCATATAAATACCTGCGGCATACAGAACCCCTATAATTATCGCTAAAAGAATTTCCATAAATTAAGCTGATTCTGAAATTGTAAATATTATTGTGAGGGTGACTCCAATTACCACCAGGTAAACTCCTATATCAAAAAATAAAGCTGAACCTACATTCCCAATAACCGGGAAGGGCTCTGGGAACCAAAGTCCCGTCATAAAAGGATCGTCTAAACCAATTACCGGTGCCAAACCGCTTAAAAAAGCAAGACCCAAACCAACAGGCATTAAAAACCCGGGATGAAATCTTAAAAGACCTTTTGTATTATCAAGTCCGTTGGCAAAAGCGTGCAAAACAAAAGCAATTGCAGCTATAAGTCCGCCTACAAAACCACCGCCGGGCAAATAATGCCCGCGTAATAAGATAAAAACAGAGAACACCAGCAGTAATGGCAAAAGATAATCGGAAGCTGTTCTTAATATTAAGGTTTTCATTTATATATTTTTTAGAAAAAGACAGATTTTACCCCGACTTTAATGTTCTTTTATTGCGACCTGTCTGTACTTTTCAATCTCAATTTTAGTAATCCAAATACTCCAATTGCAGAAATAGACAATACCGCAATTTCCATAAGCGTATCTGTTCCCCTAAAATCTACCAGGATAACATTTACTACGTTCTTACCGTGAGCCAGGATATAGGCATTTTTCGCATAGAAATCACCAACTTCAGTATTTGTAGGTTCAGCAAGTACTTGCAACGCAAGTAAACATATTACCGTTCCTAAGGCCAGGGAGAGGATTCCGTCCCTAATTCGCATTTTATAATCTGAAAGTGTAAGGTATTTTGGCAATCTGTAAAGTACCAGTACAAACAATATAACTGTTAAGGTATCAATAGAAAATTGCGTCATCGCCAAATCTGGTGCACTGTAGAAAACAAAAATCAAACAAATAGCCAAACCTACAACTCCCATTGCGGCAACTGCAGCAAGTCTGGATTTTGTGAAAACGGTATAGAAAACTCCGGCAATTAATATAATTACCACCGCCAACTCGTAAGCGGTAACTTTAGAAAGCTGGGTATGATCTATCATTACCCTTGGGTTTCCAAACATAACGTAGCCTACTAAAACTACAAGAAACAACACAATGGTCGTTACATAATTTCTTAAATATCCATTTTGAAAAACATTAGTCCAGAATGCTGAAAACACACTGAAATAATGAGTTCCTTTTTCCATGATGCTTTTTGGAGAAATAAATTCAAATTTTCCAATTCTTGTTTCCAGTTTTGCTGAAGGTTTCAGGAAGAAATATAGCAGAACCCCAACAGCAATAGTAATTGCACTTAATAGCAAAACAGTATTGAAACCGTGCCATAGCGCAAGGTGATATTCTGAAGCATCTGCCCCTAAAGATGAAACCACCGGTTTTACCAGGGCCGATTCAATAAGCATAGGGAAAATTCCGAAAACAATTCCTAAAACAGCAAGAATAATTGCCGGTGCCCACATTAAGAAATCAGGCGCTTTTACATCTTTATGCGCCTCAGGAAGTTTACCTACAAAAGGTTTAATTCCGGCCACAAAACCTGCCCAAAGCAATAGTATTTTTGTTAGCACAATTGCAATTACAATTATTATTGTAAAAGTTTCAGCATGGGTACTGGCTTCGTAAGTAAGTTCTTTTCCGAGGAAACCTACCGATGGCGGAATACCCGCACTGGAAATTGCCGCCAGAATACCGGCAATCGCTACCGGCATCATAATTTTTCTTAATCCGCTTAATGTAGTAACATCCCGTGTACCGGTTTGGTGGTCTATAATACCTGTAACCAGGAATAATGTAGCTTTATAAAGCGCGTGAACAATAATAAATACAGCAGAAGCAAGGAAAGCCGATTTTGTTCCCAAACCGATTAAGAATACCAAAATCCCCAGGGCCGAAATAGTAGAATACGCCAAAACACCTTTAAGATCGGTTCTAAAAAGTGCGTGAATTGCAGAGTAAACCATCGTAATTCCACCAACAATAATCAATGTTGTATTCCAGAATTCTGAATCTCCCAAAACCGGTGTAAAACGCATAAGAAGGTAAATCCCCGCTTTTACCATCGTGGCCGAGTGTAAATAAGTAGAAACCGGAGTTGGCGCTTTCATCGCACCGGGCAACCAGAAATGAAATGGAAATTGCGCCGATTTGGTAAATGCAGCCACAAAAATAAAGATCACCGCCAGGATGTAATATTCACTTCCGGCAATAGTTTCTTTCATACTTAGCATTTCAGAAATGCTGTAAGTGCCGGTAATACTACCTAGCAACAAAGCCCCTGCTAATAAGAAAAACCCTCCAAAACCGGTAATTCCCAAAGCGGTTAAAGCCGATTTTCGGGAAGCCGGGTTGGTATTATTAAATCCGATTAAGAAGAATGAACTTATACTGGTTAATTCCCAAAAAACAAAAAGTGAGATAAGATTGTCTGAAAGCACCAAACCAAGCATGGCTGCCATAAACAAGCTCAGATATCCGTAGAAACGGTCAAGATATTTATGTCCTCTAAGGTACGATGCGGTATATGCAAAAACCAGGAAACCAATCCCGGTGATCATCAATGAAAACAGAAGGGAAAGCCCATCGAGCTTAAAACTAAGGTCTACTCCAAAAGCTGGAACCCATTGGTAAGTTTTAGAAATTATTTCTTCCGAACTTATCTGCGGAATAAAACTTGCAAAATATGCAAAAAGTCCACCCGGAATAAGGGCGGAAAGAACGGCTAATTTCCCCCTGAAGAACTTTCCTGCGAAAACCAGGAATATTGCGAATAAAAAACCTAAAAGTATTGCTGTTAGCATATATTTCCTCTCAAAAAGTCCGTTCCCCGCAAATATAAGAGATATTATTTAAGTTTTACAGTCAAAGCGGCGTTTAACCTCCATAAGGATTCCGATTTAATAGCTTCTTATTTTAAATCATTATAAAAACCCTGTTTCTCAGCAAATTTCTTAAAATACTGAAATTAATTTATCGTTTTTAATTTATAAAATTATTGTTTTTCAATAATTTAATGTAGGTTTGTTATCGCAAAACAATAATTACAGAAGAATGAAATCTTCAGAATGGCTTAAAAACATTTTTAGTGTTGCTTATTATTTAATGATTATAGGTTGGATACTTTTATTCGGCTTTTTACTTTATGCAATCTTTATTAGTCCAGGCGATATCCTGGAAATATTACACGATGCTGAAGAATTTAAAATCAAATCTAAAAATGCACTATACTCCTCTTTAACATATGAATTATTATCAAGTGCAGTTTGGATCTATATTCTGTATTTATTCAAGAATTTAATGAAAGATCTAATTTCTGGGCCATTATTCACGAAGCTTCAAATTGCAAGTTTTAAATTAATTGGTCAATTAATCATTTTAATAACTATTGTTGATGCAATATCCATATTTGTTTTCAAAGTTATATTTAAGGGTCGTATGGAGTTAAATTTTGATCTTTTCAATTTCTGGTTTGTGATAGGTATAGGCTTGTTTCTAATATTCCTATCCCAAATTTTTAATCAAGCCAGGGTTATGAAAGAAGAAAACGAGTTAACCGTTTAGCTATGCCTATTATTATAAACCTGGATAAAATCCTGGAAGAACGCCGTATGAAAAGCAATGAACTGGCTGATAAAATCGGGATTACCACGGCAAATCTTTCCATATTAAAAACAGGAAAAGCAAAAGCGGTTCGATTTTCTACTTTAGAGGCGATTTGTGAAGTTTTAGATTGCCAGCCGGGAGATATTTTAGAATACACCAAAAACTAAAAAAGCCGGGCAATTGCCCGGCTCTTCTTATATTAAATTTCCTGAAATTAATCAGCAAGTATAATGGCTTTATTGTCTTTCATTTCTAATACACCACCTTTAATGGTATAATAAAGAATGTTGCTGTTTGCAGAGTCTTTTCTAAATTCTTCAGAAAGCTCATCGTCTAATTCCTTATTAGAGGCAGCAAGTTGAATTTTAACTTCACCTTCCACCAATGTAGAAACTATAGGAGCGTGATTGTTCAACATTTGAAATTCCCCATCGTGACCGGGAACTTTTACCGCATCAACATCAGCTTTAAAAACTACAGCTTCAGGAGTTACTATTTCTAAGTACATATTTTTTAGTTTGTGTTTACAACATTCAGCAAAAAATATTTACCGAATACTGCTCACTGACCATTGTTTACTTTTTAATTAGTCTTCTTCAGCCAACATTTTCTCACCGGCCTCGATCGCTTCTTCAATGGTTCCTTTAAGGTTAAAGGCAGATTCCGGAAGGTGATCTAATTCCCCATCCATAATCATATTAAATCCTTTAATAGTTTCTTTAATATCAACCAAAACTCCTTTTAAACCGGTAAATTGTTCGGCTACGTGGAAAGGCTGTGAAAGGAAACGTTGCACACGTCTTGCACGAGATACAGCAAGCTTATCTTCTTCAGAAAGCTCTTCCATACCAAGAATAGCAATAATATCCTGCAACTCTTTGTAACGCTGTAAAAGCTCTTTTACTCGTTGTGCACACTTATAATGATCGTCACCTAAAATATCGGCAGTAAGAATTCTTGAAGTAGATTCTAATGGATCTACTGCAGGATAAATACCAAGCTCAGCAATTTTACGTGAAAGTACTGTTGTTGCATCCAGGTGGGCAAATGTTGTTGCCGGCGCCGGATCAGTAAGGTCATCCGCAGGTACGTAAACCGCCTGTACAGATGTAATAGATCCGTTTTTAGTTGAAGTAATACGCTCCTGCATCGCACCCATCTCTGTTGCCAAAGTTGGTTGATAACCTACCGCAGATGGCATACGCCCTAGAAGTGCAGATACCTCTGAACCTGCCTGAGTAAAACGGAAAATGTTATCTACGAAGAAAAGAACGTCTTTCCCCTGGCCTTCTCCAGCTCCATCACGAAAATACTCCGCAATTGTAAGTCCAGAAAGTGCTACTCGAGCACGTGCTCCAGGTGGTTCGTTCATTTGCCCGAAAACGAAAGTTGCTTTAGAATCTAACATAGCAGTTTTATCTACTTTTTTAAGATCCCAACCGCCTTCTTCCATAGATTCAGAAAAAGCGTCTCCATATTTTATAATACCAGATTCAAGCATTTCTCGAAGAAGGTCATTTCCTTCACGAGTACGCTCTCCTACTCCGGCAAATACCGAAAGACCACCGTGGCCTTTAGCGATATTGTTAATTAATTCCTGAATAAGTACGGTTTTACCAACACCGGCACCACCAAAAAGACCAATTTTACCACCTTTTGCATAAGGCTCAATAAGGTCAATTACTTTAATCCCGGTAAATAAAACTTCTGTAGAAACAGATAGGTCTTCAAATTTTGGTGCTTCCCTGTGGATAGACATCCCATCTTTTCCGGCCTTAGGCAAATTCCCAAGCCCGTCAATAGCATCACCTACCACGTTAAACAAACGGCCATAAACTTCTTTACCAACCGGCATTTGAATAGGCGCTCCAGTTGCTACTACTTCTACCCCGCGGCTTAAACCATCGGTAGAATCCATAGATACTGTTCTCACTGTTTCTTCACCAATGTGAGATTGCACTTCTAAAATTAGAAGGGAACCATCTTTTCTGGTGATTTCCAAAGAATCGTAGATTTTTGGCAATTCAGCATTCTCTGAGTCGAACACAACATCAACTACAGGGCCAATAATTTGGGCAACTTTACCTGTTACTTTAGACATTATTTAATTCTTTAATGTTTTCGTATTTAAAAATATCTGGAAATACTCAATGCAATAATTCACAATGTGTTAAAATAGCACAAGGGTATTTTCAGGCTGCAAAGATAGTTTTTTCTTAATAAAATCATACCTCTCTTAAAATAACTTTTTTGAAGCTTATTAAAGCAGGCAAAAATTCTTCTGAAAGTATTATTTTAAAAGAAAATCCCTCCTGAAAAAGCTTCAAAAGGGATTTTTATACTCTTATAATTTATTCTGAAAGTTTACTCAACTGTAACAGATTTGGCCAGGTTTCTTGGCTGATCTACATTCTTTTCAAGTAATACCGCAATATGGTATGACAATAACTGCAGTGGAATAGTTGTTAGAAGCGGTGTTAAAGGCTCTAAAGTTTCTGGCACTTCAATCACGTGATCGGCAAGGTCTCTCACCTCTTCGTCACCTTCAGTCACAATCGCGATAATTTTACCGCTTCTGGATTTAATTTCCTGGATATTGCTTACTACTTTTTCGTAATGTCCTTTTTTGGTTGCAATAACCACCACCGGCATTTCTTCATCTATAAGTGCAATTGGCCCGTGTTTCATTTCGGCAGCAGGATATCCTTCAGCGTGTATATAGGAAATCTCTTTTAATTTAAGAGCGCCTTCTAAAGCCACGGGGAAGTTAAATCCTCTACCTAAGTAAAGACAGTTCCTGGCATCTTTATAAATATCGGCGATCATTTTTATATGCTCATCACCTTCCAGTGCTTTTTCAATTTTTGCTGGAATACGTTCCATTTCCTGCAAATAGGTCATGAAATCTGTATTAGAGATCGTACCATTATGTTTTGCAAGTTTTAGCGCCATTAAGGTAAGCACCGTAATTTGTGTAGTAAAAGCTTTTGTTGAAGCTACCCCAATTTCAGGACCGGCGTGAGTATAAGCCCCGGCGTGAGTTTCCCTGGAAATAGAAGAACCTACCACGTTACAAACTCCAAAAGCAAATGCACCCTTTTCTTTAGCAAGTTTTATAGCCGCCATGGTATCGGCAGTTTCCCCACTTTGGGAGATTGCTATAATTACATCTTTTTCTGAAATAATAGGATTACGATACCTGAATTCTGAAGCATATTCTACTTCTACAGGAATTCTGGCAAGCTCCTCAAAAATATATTCGGCTACCAAACCGGCGTGCCAGCTGGTACCGCAGGCCACGATTAGAATTCGTTTTGCATTAGCAATACGCTCAAGGTTATCATCTACCCCGGCCATTCTTATTAAACCTTCATCAGGCAACATTCTACCGCGATAAGTATCTTTAATTGCAGTAGGTTGCTCGTGAATTTCTTTAAGCATAAAGTGATCGTAACCACCTTTTTCAATCTGCTCAAGATTTAATTGAAGCTCCTGAACATAGGGATCTACCAAAGTATCATCCTTAATCTTTCTAACCTTAACCTCTTTACCTCTTCTTACCACAGCCATTTCCCCGTCTTCCAGGTAAATTGCATTATTGGTATATTCAATAAAGGGAGAGGCATCTGAAGCGATAAAGAATTCATCTTCTCCAACTCCAATGGCAAGCGGACTCCCTAAACGGGCTACTACAATCTCGTCTGGCTTTGTTTTATTGTAAACCGCGATCGCATAGGCTCCAACAGTTTGGTTCAATGCAATTTGCACTGCTTTACCAAGCTTAACGCCTTCATTAATAATTACATCTTCTATAAGATTAACCAAAACCTCGGTATCAGTATCACTTTTAAAAGTATAACCACGAGTTTTTAACTCCTTTTTAAGCGCATCATAATTTTCTATAATTCCGTTATGAATAATTACAATATCTCCAGAATTTGAGTAATGCGGGTGAGAATTCACATCGTTTGGAACCCCGTGAGTTGCCCAACGAGTATGTCCAATAGCTACATTTCCATTGGTAGTAATCGTGTTTTCAAGTTTTTCTTTTAGATCGGCCACTTTCCCTTTGGTTTTACAAAGTTTAAGTTCCTTTCCATCATAAAGGGCAATCCCTGCACTATCGTACCCACGATATTCCAGTCTTTGGAGTCCTTTTAAGACAACGGGATAAGCATCCCTATGCCCAATATATCCTACAATTCCGCACATAGTATATTGGTGTTATTTAATTATTAATTTCAGTATAGTAAATTCTTAGTTTTAATCTTTTTTCTTCGTCGTTAGAAAGGTTACCGTGTAGTACAGTACCCTTTGGACTAATAATCCCCATCGCAGGATAGAATTTTACCGCTTCAGTATTCCTAACCGCCGCGTTATTGGTAATATTAATATTTTGAGTAATAGCAAGACCTAATCTCACATTATCTGCCTCTTCTTCAATAATATTGGAAACGTGCTGCGTAACATTTAGTTTATAACGCACCCCGTTTTCATCTTCATCAATTTCTAAAGGCGTAGAGAAAGAAGTAAGCGACGTAGACGGATTATTTTCATTGCCATCCTGCACAAAATTCCTCGCAAAACTATAATCGGCTATAATTCTATTATTATCCAAATCGTATAGATACAAACGAGATGGCTCATCAATACCGGCCACAAAATCCTGGCCAACATAGAACGTAAGATTCGCTTCGTTAATTAACCATTCGTTTTCTCTAAATGCTGCTATTTGTTCTTCACTTTCAAAAAGCTCAATCACTGCCATGGTTCCTTCCCCTCCATTAAGAAAGAGTTTTTCGGCTCCAGAATCTTCATTACTTTCTTCTATAGCCTGCAAAACATCTCCAGGATATTCGCCTTTAAAAGTATTTACAATGGTGCTTCCAAAACTAAGTTTATAACTTCTTGGATCTCTTATCGTTTCAGTATCACCGTCATCATTAGTAGTTTCTACTTCAGTAGTATAGAAAAGCTCAATTCCAGCATCACCAGCCTTAAGATTAAATAACATCATAGTCCCATCTTCAGCAGTTGCCTCGGCTTTAATGAACATTCCGCGTAAATAATTCTTGAAATTATTATTATTGCTAAGCACACTGGAACCTTCTTTATCAATAATTTTCTTTTCAAAATATTCTACCGGCAGTTTTATTCTTAAAGCGGGACCAGAAGTAATGGTATCCTGTTCATCTTCGTCGTTTTCTTCATAAGAAACGATGGCTTGAGAAGAAGGCACAAAATTGTCATTTTCATAGATAACATCACCAATTAGGTTCTCCTCAAATAATTCCTGCTGATCTGAATAATACTTTTGGCTATCCTGGAAATCGGCCTCGGGATCTAAAGTATTCAGAAAATAATTAGATTCCTGAAGTGAGATTTTTATGGGTGTATTTCCGTAAACGGAATCTAAAGCGTATTGAATATTCCCATCTTCGTCTAAATCTCCTTCGGTACTAAAATAAGGAATGGTTAAAACCACGCTATCAAGCTCTGGTTCTACCCCAAAAGTTGGGTTATTGGTAGGTAAAGAAAGCTGGCTGAGAATACTGGCTGTAGTTTGCCCGTAGATAGGGTGATTATAAACGCCAAGTAAATGATTGCTCAGGTTATTGGTTTGTACTGAATTTAGTTTTTTGCTGTAAGCGGTTACTTCAACTTCTTCCAGCTCAAGGTTACTCGGGTTTTCTATAATTTCACCGCCAACGGTGCTATATTCATCATCACAGCCCACAAAAGCAAAAACAACAACAAATAAAGTTGCTGTTTTGTACATCATTCTCATTAAATTCATTCGATAAAAATTTCTATTCAGATAAAACTTCGTTAGTGTAAAAATCCTGATAAGCCTGGCTAAATTCTTCCCTGTTTTTATATGGAAGTATTGGCTTATTAAGCCTGCCAATATATTTTGAAAGATCTTCAGGAAGGTCTTCGCCTGCAGTGATTATAGCATCTGAATGATCTGCCGCAAGCTTCATTAAATTAACGTAGTTTGGGGTTTTTAAATGCTTTATATCTTCTTTTTCCATCCCGTCATACAAAACTTTCTCCTGCATATCTTCATCTAACGTTCCTTCGAAGTCTTGATTGTATATTGAGGTAACTATTTTTGCTCCACTAAATAATGGCTCATTTCCATAATAGCGTCTAAGGTATAGCGGCAGCAAAGATGCCAGCCAGCCATGAACGTGAATAATATCGGGAGACCAGTTTAATTTCTTAACGGTTTCTATTACTCCTTTGGCAAAAAAGATGGCTCGTTCGTCGTTGTCGTCAAACATATTGCCTTCTTCATCGGTAAGAGTAGCTTTTCTTTTAAAATAATCTTCGTTATCTATAAAGTAAACCTGCATTCTTTCCTTTGGGATCGAAGCCACTTTAATTATTAACGGCATATCCAGGTCATTAATCACCAAATTCATCCCCGAGAGCCTTATCACTTCGTGTAGCTGGTGGCGACGTTCGTTGATGTTACCAAACCGGGGCATAAAAATTCTAATTTGCCCTCCAATATTATTTACCATTTTTGCGGCTTCAAAAGACGTGGATGATATTTCGGTTTCAGGCAGGTAAGGAATAACTTCAGATGATACGTACAATATCCTCTTATCTTTCATAAATTGATTGCTTTAATTGCGATTGCGAACAAAAAACACGCAAAATTACAAAAATTTATGCAGATTGCTGGTAATATATTAAGTTTGCACGCTGTTAATTTTATAATAAAATGCAGGTTTTCAAAGAAAAAACCCCTTTAAAAGCGGCCATTAATGCCGAAAAATCCAAAGCCAAAATCATTGGCTTAGTCCCTACAATGGGTGCTCTACACCACGGGCATTTATCTTTAGTGAAACAGGCTTTAGAAAGTTGTGACCGGGTGATTATCAGCATCTTTGTTAACCCAACTCAATTTGACAATCCTGCAGATCTTGAGAAATATCCACGCACTTTAGACGAAGACATTAAGCTCCTTGAAGAGGCCAGTGACCACCTCTGGATTTTTGCTCCCACCGCTAACGAATTATATGGCGAAAATATAAGTTCTGAACAGTTTAATTTTGACGGTTTGGAGCAGGTAATGGAGGGAAAATACCGAAACGGACATTTTGACGGGGTAGGAACAATTGTAAAAAGACTATTTACAATAGTAGAGCCACACAAAGCTTTTTTTGGAGAAAAAGACTTTCAGCAATTGCAAATTGTTAGGAAATTAACCGAAAAAGCAGAGCTTCCGGTAGAAATTATTGGCTGTCCCATTTTACGGGAAGATAACGGTTTGGCAAGAAGTTCACGTAATGAAAGATTAGATAAAGAGCAACGAGAAGAAGCTTCGTTTATTTACCAGACCCTTCTTAAAACCAGGGAACTATTTGGCACAAAAAGTGCAGATTATATACACAACTGGGTAAAAGAACAATTTAAAAATCATCCCGTTCTGGAATTGGAATATTTTGAAATTGCAAATACCCAAACTTTAAAAAAAATTAACCGAAAAAGAAAAGGTCATAATTACCGCGCTTTTATAGCGGCTTATGCCGGCGATATTAGGCTTATAGATAATATCGCTTTAAACAACGAAGAATAATCTATGCAAGTTCACGTAGTAAAATCAAAAATTCATAGAGTAAAAGTTACAGGCGCCGATTTAAATTATATTGGAAGCATCACTATAGATGAAGATCTTATGGAAGCTGCAAATATTATTGAAGGCGAAAAAGTTCAAATTGTAAATAATAACAATGGTGAACGTTTAGAAACTTACGTAATTCCCGGGCCAAGAAATTCTGGCGAAATTACTTTAAACGGTGCTGCAGCAAGAAAAGTGGCTAAAGGCGATATTTTAATTCTTATCGCATATGCGATTATGGATTTTGAAGAAGCGAAAGCTTTTAAACCCTCCCTGGTTTTCCCAAACGAAGAAACCAATCTCTTGAGTTAATCAGGTGAAAAAAAAGATAATTAAAATACTTAAAATCGTACTCCCATTATTATTGGGAGTTTTTTTAATCTGGTATTCTCTTAAAAGTGCCACCCCACAGGAACGGCAGGAATTATGGGAAAATATTTCAACGGCCAATCCCTGGTTTTTACTACTCTCCATGCTTTTTGGAGGCCTTTCTCACCTGTCCAGGGCATATAGGTGGAAATTCATGCTGGAACCCCTGGGCTACAAACCTAAATTAGCCAATAGTTTTATGGCGGTAATGGCCGGCTACCTGGCTAACTTTGGAATTCCAAGATCTGGTGAGGTGCTTAGAGCCGCCAGCCTTTCTTCTTATGAGAAAGTTCCTTTTGAAAAAGCTTTCGGGACCATTATTTCTGAAAGAATAGCCGATGTTATCGTGATGCTTAGCATTACAGCCATCACTTTATTTCTTCAAACCGAACACCTTCTCGCTTATTTTAGAGCCAACGAAATCAATCCGTTATTTAGCCTGGGAATTCTTTTAGCCCTGGTATTATTAGGAGTTCTAGGACTTCAAATTATTAAAAGATCTCAACTTCCGTTCCTGGTACGCATTAAGAAAATGGCTTATGGGCTTTTAGAAGGAATGCGCAGTATTTTGAAAATGAAACAAAAATGGGCTTTTATCTTTCATACCCTTTTCATTTGGTTCATGTATATTTTAATGTTTTATGTTATTGTATTTTCAATACCAGGATTAGGAAATACTGAATTTTCAATAATCATGGCTGCTTTTGTAGTAGGTTCTTTTGCCATTTCTGCAACAAATGGCGGAATTGGCGTTTATCCTGTAGCTATTGGCGCAATTTTGATGCTTTTTGGCATTTCCAAACAAAGTGGCGAAGCATTTGGCTGGCTCACCTGGGGTACGCAAACCCTAATGGTGCTCATCTTAGGCGGATTATCCTTTATATTTCTTCCCATTTTCAACCGTCAAAAATAATATATATCTTGTGTAGGTTAAACAAAACCTAACACCTATGGTAAAAAAATTACTCATTTTTGTGCTGCTAGTGGCGCCGCTACTAAGCTCAGCACAAACTCTTTACGAAACGATTTCTTCCGAAAAGCTCGGTGAAACAAGAGAAATCAAGATTCAACTCCCACGAAACTACGAGGAAAATACCGAAAAAACATATCCGGTAATTCTTGTGTTAGATGGTGACTACCTGTTTGAGCCTATGGCAGGTAATGTAGACTATGCTTCCTACTGGGAAGATGCGCCCGAAATGATTGTGGTTGGCATTAACCAGAGCAAAACCCGTATGGACGATGCTTATTATGACGAGCGAAATTTTCTTCCGGCAGATAAAGGCGCAGCCTTTTTTGAGTTCCTGGGAATGGAGCTTATGCAGCACCTGGATAATAAATATCGAACTGCAGATTTCAGGGTGATTGCCGGCCACGATTATA
This sequence comes from uncultured Salegentibacter sp., assembly GCF_963972535.1. NCBI lineage: Bacteria > Pseudomonadati > Bacteroidota > Flavobacteriia > Flavobacteriales > Flavobacteriaceae > Salegentibacter > uncultured Salegentibacter sp. The sequence continues at coordinate 40,445 of NZ_CAXAVR010000001.1, read as the reverse complement.
CCGCAAATTTTATCAATTATTATTTACTAAAACCCGATCCTATTTTTGATGGCTATATCAATCTTAGCCCAGATTTAGCGCCTCCAATGGCAGATCGCATCAGCAGTAATTTAGCTAAATCTGAAACTAAAAAATGGATTTATCTGGCTACGGGAACATCAGATATTCCACAATTAAAAAAGGGAATTGAAGATCTAAACTCCCAGCTTGCGGCAATAGAAAACGATTTGGTAACTTATAAGTTCGATAATTTTGATAATGCCACGCACTATTCACTGGTAGGAAAAGCAATACCCTCTGCCTTAGAAAGCATGTTTAGCGTTTACCGGCCTATTAGCCAAAAAGATTATAACGAACTTTTATTGCAAACTTCGGTGTCTTCTGTTAAGTTTTTAACTGATAAATATGAGAGCATTAATGAGCTTTTTAATATTCAGAAAAAAATAAGATTAGAAGATTTTATGGCCGTTCATAACGCGATAGAAAAAACCCGTAGATGGGATGATTATAAAGAATTAAGCAAATTAGCTTACGATAATTATCCGGGCACTATGCTGGGAACTTTTTTTGAAGCCCGTTATGAAGAAGAAACCGGCAATCCTAAAAAAGCAATGCGCACCTATCAAAATGCTTACGGACAGGAAAAAATTGCATTCTTAGATACCGATTTTATGCTGGCAAAAGCTGATGCAATTAAAAAAGATTTCGGTTATTAGCGGGAAAAATCAAAGCTAAATGGCCAAGGTTAAATCAACGTTTTATTGCCAGAATTGTGGCAGCCAATATGCAAAGTGGCAGGGCAAATGCAGCGCTTGTGGAGAATGGAATACTATTGCTGAAGAAATTGTAGAAAAACCCGATGCAAAAGATTGGAAATCTCCTAGCGAACGCGAAGCTAAGCGTACCGCCAAGCCATTAAAAATAGCTGAAATTGAAAATAGTCCTCAAAACCGATGGCATACCGGCAATAATGAGCTGGATCGTGTTTTAGGCGGCGGACTTGTTCCGGGATCGCTCACCCTACTGGGCGGTGAACCGGGCATAGGAAAAAGTACACTTCTCCTTCAAATCTCACTTCAATTAAACTACAAAGTTTTATACGTTTCGGGCGAAGAAAGTCAGCAGCAAATAAAAATGCGTGCAGAACGCATCAATCCCGTTGCTGCCAATTGCTATATTCTTACCGAAACCAAAACTCAAAATATCTTCAGGCAAATTGAAGCTATTGAGCCTGAAGTAATTATTATAGACTCCATACAAACCCTACACAGCGATTATATTGAAAGTGCGCCGGGGAGTATTTCCCAAATTAGGGAATGTACCGCAGAACTTATAAAATTCGCCAAAGAAACCAATACTCCGGTTATTTTAATTGGCCATATTACAAAAGAAGGAAGCATTGCCGGCCCAAAAGTGCTGGAGCATATGGTTGATACCGTTTTGCAGTTTGAAGGCGACAGAAACCACGTATATCGAATTCTAAGAGCCCATAAAAACCGTTTTGGTTCTACCCACGAGCTGGGAATTTACGAAATGCAGGGCAGCGGACTACGGGAAGTAAGTAATCCTTCTGAAATCCTCATTTCCAAAAATGACGAAGATCTAAGCGGAACAGCAATTTCAGCCACGCTGGAAGGAATGCGCCCGCTTATGATAGAAATTCAGGCGCTGGTTAGCACAGCTGTTTATGGAACTCCACAACGTTCTGCCACCGGTTATAATGTAAAAAGACTGAATATGTTATTGGCGGTTTTAGAAAAGCGAGCCGGTTTTAGATTAGGCGCCAAAGATGTTTTCCTAAATATTACAGGTGGAATTAGTGTAGACGATCCCGCAATAGACCTGGCCGTCATTGCTGCGATCCTTTCTTCCAATGAAGATATCTCTATTCCAAAAGATATTTGTTTTGCTGCAGAAGTTGGACTTGCCGGTGAAATTAGACCTGTGACCCGCGTAGAACAGCGCATTATTGAAGCCGAAAAACTTGGTTTTGCTTCAATTTTGGTTTCCAAACAAAGCAAGATCCCAAAAAATAACTTCAATATTAACGTAGTGAAAGTGGCGAAAATTGAGGATGTTGTAAGCCATTTGTTTGGGTAATAAAAAAATAGAATGCTGAAAAAATAGCATCTTAATCTGGCATAATTACTGCTTTAAATTGCACGGAAACGCAAGACTATGAAGCAGATAAAAAGTTTAAGCTTATTTCTTATTTTAATAATTTCGGGATGTTCGCAAATCAATAAAGCCTCCGATTTTATTACCAATCCAACCGCAAAAGAACAGTATAAACGAGATTTTAAAGTTTCAGATGAATTGTTCTCCATTTGGGAAAATTCGGTTGAAACCGTTTTTAAGGATAGTGTAAGTGTAAACCTTCCTTACGCCGAAACCGGTAAATTCTTTCCTAAAAGTTTTTCAGTCTATTCTTATGAAATCCAACTCCAACCCGGTGAAGTCTTTAACTTAAAAGTAGAAACCGATTCTACAAAACAATTGGTTTTTATTGAGATTTTTGAAAAAACCGCTGATACAATCAATAAATTTGAAAAAGTCAAATCTTCAGATTTTCAAAAGAAAACTTTAAGTTTTGAAGCTGAAAAAACAGCGACATACAAAGTGGTAATCCAGCCAGAAATTGAAGCCTCCACTCCATTTGCGTTTAAAATGGAGAAAAGTCCTGCTTATTTATTTCCGGTAGCTTCTGGAGTCAATACCAACGTACAAAGTTACTGGGGAGACAATCGCGATGGTGGTGCAAGAAGCCACGAAGGCATTGATATTTTCGCAGAAAGAGGAACACCTGTGGTAGCGGCTACAAACGGTAGTATTGGCTATACCGGCGAAAAAGGCCTTGGCGGCAAACAGGTTTGGCTACGAGACCGGAAGCGCAACCAGTCGCTTTATTATGCGCATTTAGATAGTATTGCAAATATTACCGGAAGTGTAAAAAGAGGCGATACTTTGGGTTTTGTGGGCAATACAGGAAATGCCAGAACCACGCCACCACACCTTCATTTTGGTATTTACAAAAGTTACCGTGGCGCGATAAATCCGCTATATTTTGTTTACCAGGCCAATTCACTGCAAACCGAACCCGAGAAATTAGATAGTATTCCGCTCAAATTGATTGTACAGAGTAGCAAAGCCAATCTTAGAAATAAGCCAACCACGTCAAATTCCAGGATTCTAAATACTTTAAAAGCTCAGGATACGCTTCAGTTCTTAGGAAAAACCAGTGAGTGGTTTCACGTAAGAACCTCAGCGAATAAAGCCTCTTTTATCCATAAAAGTTTGGTTACACCAATAGCCCCCTAACCCCCGAAGGGGGAATTAATCAGATTTTTATGGCGCAGGATTAGGATAAGCTTCGTGAACTTTATTGATCTCTTCTAAAACTTCTTCTGAAAGCTTTACCTCTATACTACCAATATTTTCTTCTAATTGTTTAATGGAAGTTGCACCAATAATATTACTGGTCACAAAGGGTCGCGTATTCACAAAAGCCAGCGACATTTGCGCAAAATTCAAATTATACTTTTTAGCAATTTCTGCATAAGCTTTGGTGGCCTTTACCGCCTGCTCATTTGAATATCTTTTATACTGCGGAAACAAACCTAATCTTGAATTTTCCTGAATTCCGTCTAAATGTTTTCCACTTAAAGTTCCCATTCCTAATGGGGAATAAGGAAATAAACCCACATTTTCACGATGAAGAATTTCAGTTAAGCCAATTTCATCCTTTCTATTCAATAAATTATACGGGTTTTGTATCGTGATCATTTTTGGAAGATCGTGCTTTCTGCTTTCTTCCAGAAAACGGGAAAGTCCGTAAGGCGTTTCATTAGACAAACCAACCTGCCTTATTTTTCCTTCTTTTACAAACTCATTTAAAGTTTCAAGTACTTCCTGGAAATTTTCTTCCCATTTTTCCTCTTCATCGTGCTCGTAACCTAATTTCCCAAAGAAATTGGTATTTCTTTCCGGCCAGTGAAGTTGATAAAGATCTATATAATCGGTTTGTAATCTCTTCAGGCTTTTATGCAGAGCATCGGTTATAGCTTCCTTAGAAAATCCAAGATTATCCCGAATATGCTCCATAGAATTTCCGGGACCAACTACTTTAGAAGTCAGGATTACATCTTCCCTCTTTCCCGATTTTTTAAACCAGGTACCAATAATTTTTTCGGTACTGCCCTGGGTTTCGGCTTTTCCGGGTATAGAATACATCTCGGCCGTGTCAAGGAAATTTACACCTTTTTCAAGGGCAAATTCAATTTGTTCGTGGCCTTCGGCTTCTGTATTCTGTTCGCCCCAGGTCATTGTTCCCAGGCAAATTTTACTAACTTTTATATCGGTGTTCGGGAGTGTGGTATATTTCATTTATTATATTTCTGCATCGTTATTATTCTTCATTCAGCAATTTAGTAACCTCATCTAATTTTGGTGTTAAAATCACCTCAATTCTTCGGTTTTTTGCTTTTCCTTCAGCAGTTTCATTTGTTGCGATTGGTGCATATTCCCCACGCCCGGCTGCGGTTAAATTCTGCGGATCTATATTATTATTTTCTTTCAAAATTTGAACTATTGAAGTCGCTCTTTTTGTTGAAAGATCCCAGTTATCATTTAAAGGTCCACTTCCGCCATAAGGTACATTATCGGTATGCCCTTCAATCAAAACCGCGATATCGGGATTTTCTGCTAAAACCTGACCTAATTGTTGCACGGCCTGTCTTCCTTCAGCATTTACAGCCCAACTTCCAGAGCTAAATAATAATTTATTCTCCATAGAAACATAAACTTTACCGTCACGTTGCTCTACCGTTAAACCTTTGCCTTCAAAATTGGTTAAAGCCTTTGAAATTGCATCTTTTAAAGCGTTCATTTTAGCATCTTTGGCTGCGATTAATTCTTCCAGCTCGTTTACCCTTCTGGAACGTGCATCAAGATCACGTTGTAATTTATCTAACCTTGTTTGCTCCTTTACCAACGCCTGTTCTTTTTCTTCTAATTCAGCTAAAAGTTGACGGTTTTGCCGTGAATTTTCTGCAATCGCTGCCGAGCTGTTTTCCTCTAAGGCATCGTAAGAATTTTTAAGGGTTGCATAGTTCTTTCTAGAGCTTTCCAACTCATCTTTTAGTCGATCCCTTTCAGCAGTAGCTGCAGCATAATCCTTTTTTAATGCTGAATATTCTTCATCTAAATTTCGATATTTATCGAGTTCAGATTGTGTATTTCGGTTTTCGCGTTTTAAATCGGCGTGCCTGCCTTCGAGTTCTTCATATTTTTTTGAGGACACACAGGAGGTCATAATAAGAACTGCTGAAACTGCTAAAACAAGTATTTTTTTCATTTTTATAATTTTAAGTTCAATTATCTTCTAATTTACCGTCATTGCGAGCCAGATAATTATCGGGTGAAGCAATCTGCAACTTGGTAGAGATTACTTCACTTGGTTCGTAATGACGTGCTTTCTAAAAATCTGATTCCAATTCTACCAAAACAGGACAGTGATCGCTGTGTTTGGCCTCGGGTAATATAACGGCTCTTTTTAGTTTTTCTTGTAAAGGCTCGGCCACCAAATTATAATCTATACGCCAGCCCTTGTTGTTGGCGCGGGCATTTGCACGGTAACTCCACCAGGAATAATTATCACCTTCCTCATTAAAATGCCTGAAGGAATCTATAAAACCACTTTTCATAAAATTATCTATCCACTCACGCTCTACAGGTAAGAAACCTGATACATTTTTTAAGCGCACAGGATCGTGAATATCTATAGCCTGGTGGCAAATATTATAATCTCCGCAAATTATTAAATTGGGGAAATCTTGTTTTAACTCATTTATATAGTGATGAAAATCGTCCATAAACTGGAGTTTATGCTCCAAACGGGCAATATTTGTTCCCGAGGGTAAATACAAACTTATAATTGAAAAATCTTCAAAATCGGCACGAATGGTTCTACCTTCAAAATCCATATAATCTATACCGGTGCCATATTCAATATGCAGCGGTTTATGCTTACTTAAAATTGCCACACCGCTGTAACCCTTTTTTTGAGCGGGATACCAGTAATGATAAGGATAGCCGGCTTCTTTAAAATCGTTAAGGTCTAATTGCTCAGGATTTGCTTTTATCTCCTGTAAACAAACCACATCTGGATTTGCCTGTTGCACCCAATCTAAAAAGCCTTTTCTAACGGCAGCTCTAATTCCGTTTACGTTATATGAAATAATCTTCATTTAAGTCAATTTTCCTCAAAAATAAGGCTAAATGCAAGATTTACAAGTTGGATTGTGGAAATTCCAGTAGCTTTTTAGCCTGCTGAAGATGTCGCTCTTCGTGAGCAAGAATAATTTTAAAAGCAGCATCAAGTTTATAGACAATTTTAGGATTTGCAGGAGAAGAAATTACCGCGTTTTGCTCCAGTAAGTCTTCAGAGTCTAAGATTTTCTCTTTTAATTTCTCCTGGTGTTCTATAAATCTTTTTAGAATATCTTCTGAAGCTGTATTTTCAGAAGGTTTCCAAATTGAAAAGGTTTTGGTTTTTTTTGAGGTATCAGGTTGTACCGATTTTAAAATAACTTTTCCGAAGAAATTTACCAAAAAACCCAATTTTGCCGTAAATGGCTTTTTATGATTTTTATTTCTCAGCCTATCAATCACTGGGAAATACGACTCATTTATTAATATTAAATGCTCTAAATTTTGGGTAATACTCCAGGTCTCGGCATCTGGTTTCCTGTGAATTTGGCTTTCACTGAGCTCTCCAAATGTCTTTTTAAACTTATGGGTAAGTTCATCAAGCCTGTGTGTAAATTCTTGAGTATACACCTTTAAAATTATGATTTAAGTCTATTCTACTATAAAGCGTTTTACTTTTCCTACTTCGCGCGTTCCCATTCTTACTAAATAAACCCCTCGTGCTGCGTAAGACATATCAAGCTCATAAACATAGCCTGTACCGTTATTTTCTACCTGATTTTCTAACATTTTTTGTCCTAAAATATTATGAACCGTAATTCTTAGGGTTTCTTCATAATCGGTTTCCATAATTACTCTAAACTGTTTATTTTCTTCTGAAACCACCACCAATTCGGCTTCGTTAAGAATAAAATCTTCAATATCTAAAGTAGAATCGGTAATATTTACTGAATAATCGTGGGTTGTTCCATAATCCATTACTTCGCACGGATTATTAAGATCACCGTCAAAACTGGTATCCCCGGCTCTTATTCGCAGAAGATGTTGTCCTAAAGATGCATCAGCGGGAATACTAAAATTGTAAGAGTACCAAGTATTAGCATTAGGAATAACTTCAGAAGAGATTACGCGTTCATCATCATCAAAAACGGCATCGTCATTAAAATCTATCCACATTGAGAATTGTTCCTTATCCTCTTCAGCAAAGTGAGATTGGACTGAAACGGTAAATTCGCCCTGGGAACGGTCTAAAGTAGCCGAAAGTCCAATAAAATCGGCATAACCATTTCCGCAGGGAATACGTTCGTTGAGGACATCTTCTAATTCAAAAAACGAAATCCCGTCGCCAAAACTACAATCAGAGCCTTCAGGAATACAATCTAAATTAGCTACAGATCTTACACTTGTGTCGTTATTGGCATCAAAATCGTTTTCCAGCCGTGTGCCGGCGGTAATTCTATAGCTTCCGGAAGGTGAAATATCTGCAGTTTGATTAAAAGTATAAACTTCAAGACCTCCAACTTCCAGCGTGCCATTAAAAACTTCTTTTACCGGTGTGTTATTACCAACCTGGTAAAAAACCGGAATATCCTGTTGTGGTTCGCCTCCAAAATTTTCTATACTCACGGTTATTTCTTCTGAATTTCCTAAACTTTCACCGGTTTGCGGAGCATCAATTGAAGTTACTCCAACATCGTTTGGCGGCAAATGCCTAACTGAAGCAGTTAATGTATCATTTTCTCTATTTTCATCTCCTTCTAAATTAGCGCTGAAAAGAAATTCGTAGGTTTCTCCAACTTGAGAAAGATTGGCAGTTTCAGAAAAAGTGAATTCTGCAGAACTTGTTGCTGCAATACTTTCTTCAAAAGTTTCAGTCACTTCAGCACCACCATTTATGCTATAACTAACTTCAAAATTAGATTGCGCATTTCGGCCATAATTCCTGATTTTAATAGTTATTTCTTCGTTTGTACCTAAACTTGCATCTTGAGGAGTAACCAAAGAAACTACACCAAGATCATTATCAAAATCTGGTGCTATCTTAAAAACGCCTACGTGATTTTTCCTTTCCTGGCCTACAAAATACTCACCGTTGTGCCAAAAAGTGAGTCCATCTGCTGCATCTACACTTAAATGCGCATAATCTCCATATCGGGAATTGGGATTTGGACTTTGGCCTTCAATAATATTTTGTTCTTCAATAGTCATAATTCCCGGTTCATCATTTAGATATCTCCCGGTATATCGAAGCGAGGGAAAAACCGGATTTTGCGGATTATCATTTAAAACGGTGTAACCAAGAGCGATATTTCCTTCGGCATCAAGGCCAATACTCCCGCTAAACCGGTCGCTATTATCTGGGGCATAGGTCCCTTCCTGGTAAACGCGCCAGGGTCCACCCGCGGTTTGCTGCCGCAATTCATACCAACGTATCCCGGCATGTTCTGCCGCACTGGGGTCTACATCTACCACAAAATTCATCACTACCGCGTTATAATTCTGAAATCGTCTATAAGTGGTCATATACATCATTGTGGCCTGTAAGACATCAATTTCTGGAGTATCTTCCCCGGGTTGAGAAAGGTTTGAAAAAGAGCCTCCATCAAAAGTGGCTATAAATGGCGAAACACCTTCTGCTGCTCCCAATTCCTGAGATTCTGAAATTGTTGAAGCCGAAGGATTGTTCCAATCTACATTTATGAGCCATAGTTTTAAATGATCTTCATTCACTCCTGCCCAGGAATCGTCCTGAAGAAAGATAATAGGCGAATTTCCCTGTGGTGGTAATTCTCCTCCAATTCCTGAAAATCCCGCCGGACTGTAAAATCCGTTAGTTCTAATGCCGGGTAAAGGAAATGACATAATTTGGGCAGTTTCTCCGTTCAGCATTTTATCTCTTTCTAATGCATATACCACCTGGCTCGTAGCTGCTGTTCTGGTATTTTTATTAGTGGTGATATAATAACCGTCGCCCCAAACTGAAATCTTTGGATAATCTGGTAAAACCCCGTTAGTGGTAAATCTATAAGTGTACCAACCATCATTCATAGGGTCTGGTCCTTGTGAAACCGCGATTAAAAAACTTTCTGGGGTATCGCTAAACTGTGAAATTATAAACCTATCGGCAAATTCGTCATATAAAATAATAGGGTCTCCAAGGGTTTCATTGGTAAACTCGCCACCAATACTGGCAAGAGAAGCAGGTTCCATAATCCTATTCCCCGATTTATCAAAAATGGAAAATGCCGAATTCCAACCGTTTACATAATGGTTTGGTCCCGCTGCCCCGGTAGGATCTGTAGGAGTGGCCTGTGTAGAAGCAGCTTCAAACGTAAAGTTGGGAGCCTTTACGGGGATTTCCCCCATTTTTTGCTGAATCGCTTTATCTTTGATTTTTGGTAAACCTTTTCCCGGAACAATTTTGTTAATTCCACGATTTCTTGGGTTGTAGATTTTGAATTCTTTTCCCGGCGGAATTAATTTCCTTTTAGACATTGCAGAAGAAGTTACTGCTTTGGCAGAATCTATATAAACAGGGCCCGAGGTTTCTCTATCCTGCCCGTGAAATATAGTGTGAAAACCAAAAATTAAAACTAAAAGGAATAAAATTTTCTTCATTGTGATGAGACTTCTTCTTTTACTTTCTAAAAATAATGATTCTATGCGTATCTAAAACAAAAGGAGCGATTAAGTTGATTAATCGCTCCTTTTAATAATTTTAAAAAACACTTTTAAGTTATTTCTTCATCCAGGTCTTAAAATCTACTTCCTGTTGAATAAGTGTTTTAAGCTCTGTAATACCTACTCGTTTTTGCTCCATAGTGTCACGGTAACGCACGGTCACTTTTTTATCTTCAAGTGAATCGTGATCTACAGTTATACACAATGGTGTTCCCGCAGCATCCTGCCTGCGATATCTACGACCAATTGCATCTTTTTCATCATACTGAACTCTAAAATCCCATTTTAATTCTTCAATAATTTCGTGAGCAAGCTCTGGCAAGCCATCTTTTTTAACTAATGGCAGTACCGCCGCCTTGGTTGGCGCTAATACAGCAGGTAGTTTTAAAACCGTTCTTGTTGTTCCGCCTTCCAGTTCTTCTTCTTTTAACGAAGCTGAAAAAACCGCTAAGAACATTCTGTCTAAACCAATTGAAGTTTCAATTACATAAGGCACATAATTTTCTTTTAATTCAGGATCATAAAAACGTAATTTCTTCCCTGAATGTTCTTCGTGTGCTTTTAAATCGAAATCTGTTCTGGAATGAATTCCTTCCAATTCTTTAAATCCAAAAGGAAAATTAAATTCTATATCGGTAGCAGCATTAGCATAATGCGCCATTTTTTCGTGATCATGAAAACGGTAATTTTCTTCGCCCAAACCTAAAGAAGCGTGCCAATTCTGGCGGGTTTCTTTCCAGTGCTCAAACCATTTTAATTCTTCGCCGGGACGCACAAAAAATTGCATCTCCATTTGTTCAAATTCCCGCTGGCGAAAGATAAACTGTCTCGCAACAATTTCATTTCTAAAAGCTTTTCCTATCTGTGCAATTCCAAAAGGAATTTTCATCCGACCGGTTTTTTGCACGTTCGAAAAATTCACGAAAATTCCCTGCGCGGTTTCAGGGCGCAAATATAAATCGGTAGCTGAATCGGCTGAAGCACCCAGTTTGGTTCCAAACATTAAATTGAACTGCTTAACATCTGTCCAGTTTTTAGAACCCGTTTCGGGACAGGCAATTTCCAACTCTTCAATTAGCGCTTTAACATCGGCCAAATTTTCATCGGTAAGTGATTTGGCAAGGCGCTCAAGAATTTCTTTCTCCTCTTTTTTATAACGAATAACTCTTGGGTTGGTACTTACAAATTCTTCTTCATCAAACTTATCTCCAAAACGTTTCCTTGCTTTAGCAATTTCCTTCTGCGCTTTTTGATTGATCTTTTCAGCATAATCTTCAACCAAAACATCAGCCCGATATCGTTTTTTAGAATCTTTATTATCAATTAAGGGATCGTTAAACGCATCTACGTGACCCGAAGCCTTCCAGGTGGTAGGGTGCATTAAAATCGCGGCATCTAAACCAACGATGTTTTGGTGCAACTGCACCATACTTTTCCACCAGTAATCTTTGATGTTTTTCTTTAATTCGGCCCCATTTTGCCCGTAATCGTAAACAGCACTAAGTCCGTCGTATATTTCGCTCGATGCAAAAATATACCCATACTCTTTAGCATGGGATATTACATTTTTAAAAAAATCTTCTTGTTTTGCCATAGCACAAAAATAAAAAAACCGCCCTGATAAACAGCAGGGCGGCCTTTGAATTTTAAGTTTTAATTATCTTAGGTTAAAAGATGCTGTTCCCAGTAAAATTGCATCGGCATATACGTAAAGTTTATAAGTACCTTCCAGCAATCTATTTTCGTTGGTATTAGCTAACAAACACACATCTAACTCGTTGTTTTCGTAATAAACTTTAGAAGCCGCGCTATAAACCATAGGCCCGCCTTCGTGCTCTATCACAATTTCATCACCTACCAATTCATTTTCAGGATTATAAACCTGCACATACATATTCTTTTCTCCCGGCCCGGCAAGATCATTAGCCGTTATAGTAAAGCAAGTTCTAATCTGGTCTATTCTTCGGGTTCTGTCGTTTTCTACCAGTTTACCACTGTTTCTTACAATAACTCCTTCCCCACGTAAATTGGTAACTTTAAGCTGCGCTGCCCGATCTACTTTGTTAGAAAGATCCTGGTTGGTAGTTTGTAAAGAATCTGAAACCCTGGTTCTTTCCTGTAGAATTACGTTAGTACTGTCTAAAGTTTGAGACATCATTTGGTTTTGGCGGTTTAGACTGTCTACCACTCTAAATAAACGATCTTTCTCAGATTTTAAATTGCTAATTTCCCTGCGATAGCGAGAAATTAAAACCAGGTTGGCTTCATTATCTTCTACGGAATCCAGCAAACGCTCTATTCTATTCCTGGCATCTACCAGATTTTGATCCATCACCTGATTTTCATCTATGGCCTCGTCGTATTTCTTAATTAGATCATTAAGCTCGTCTTCTATTACCTCTTTCTCTTTGGTAAGAATTGCCTTATTCTCTTTCTCTTCGTTATAGAATTTAATTGTATAGATACCTAAGGCCAGTAAGGCCACAGCTAACACTCCGGTTAAAATCTTAAGCGCGGTGTTGTTTTTCTTTTCGGTCATCATATTAATAAATTTTGTTTGTAAATTTAGGAGTTTAATAAGGTAAACAGCAAGGACTTAACAAATGTTTCACGATTTAGCAAACCTATTCTATCCTGCAATATGTAACTGCTGTGACAGCCCCTTGTTAAAGACAGAAAAAGTAATTTGTACTTCCTGTTTACATAAACTTCCAACCACTAATTATCACCTTGATAACGAAAACCTTAGCAAAAAAGTATTTTCTGCCCGTTTACCTCTGGAAAATGCAACTTCCCTACTTTATTTTAAAAAGAAAGGAATGGTTCAAAACCTTATTCATAATCTTAAGTATAAAAAGCAGGAAGAGGTGGGAGTTTTTCTGGGAGCCTGGCTGGGAGAAGAACTGGCATCACATCCCGCGTTTAAAAAAATTGATTGTGTAATCCCAGTTCCACTTCATCGTAGAAAATTAAAACAAAGGGGATATAACCAGGTTACCGGCTTTGGACAGGAACTCGCCAAAAAATTAGATGCCGAATTTATTGAAAACGTCCTGGTAAAGAAATCTGGTTCACGCACCCAAACCTTTAAAAAACGTCTTGGCCGGTGGGGCAGTATTGATGCTACTTTTATGATAGAAAATTCAGAAATAGTAGAGAACAAACATATCCTGTTGGTAGACGATTTAGTAACTACGGGAGCTACGTTGGAAGCTTGCGGCAATAAGTTACTGGAAATTAAAAACACTAAATTAAGTATAGCGACTATGGCAATTACCGATTGATACTCACGTTAAAACCTAAAATAATTGTTTCTTTGCTTTTAGATTTCATTTTTAAATTATGCTGAAAAGAATTCCGGGAATTTTACTTGTGGTTGCTCTACTTTTGCTTTGTGTGCAATGCGCTAAAAAAGGAATGCCTGAAGGGGGCCCTGAAGACGAAGAACCGCCAAAATTTATTAGGGCAAACCCAGAAAATTACAATACTAATTTCTCTGCAGAAGAAATCAGGATTTTCTTCAACGAATATGTGAAGTTAGAAGATGCACGCCAACAAATAGTAATTTCGCCTCCAATAGAACCACGGCCTACAATTATTCCAATGGGTACGGCACGCAAAGATGTACGTATCCAAAATATGGATTCTCTTCAGGAAAATACTACTTACACCGTAAATTTTGGAAAAAGCATTGTAGATAATAACGAGGGCAACCCATTACCATATTTTAAATATGTTTTCTCCACCGGTGACTACCTGGATTCTTTAAAAATTTCTGGAACTATAAAAGACGCTAATTTGAAAGCTCCAAACGAATTTATTTCTATTTTTTTATATGAAGTAGATTCAACTTTTTCAGATTCCCTGGTATACAAACAAACTCCAAGATATGTAACTTACACGTTAGACAGTAGCGTAAATTTTGAACTGGAAAATCTTAAGGAAGGCACCTACCAGATTCTTGCAGTAGAAGACAAAAACGATAATTATAATTTTAATCCTAAGAACGAAAAAATAGGGTTTATTGAAGATTATATCACACTACCTACAGATTCTACTTACCAAATCACCATCTTTAAAGAAGAACTGGAATTTGAACCTAAAAGACCAAAACTCCTAAAAGGAAATCAAATTTTATTTGGTTACGAAGGGAAAAAAGGAGTAGATAGTGTAGAAATTAATTTATTAACCCCAGAACCTGAAGGTTTTAAATCCAGGATTGTAAAAGATAGAAAAACCGATACACTTTACTATTGGTATAATATTCGTCCCGAATACGACAGCCTTTCTTTTGAAGTAGTTAGCCCTACCCGCCGTGACACCCTATTCACAAAAATAGCAGAAGCCGACCGTGATTCCCTAAATATTACCACAGAACCTTCTGGCGGAATAGGGTTTGGCCAGGATTTTAAGTTGAAAGCCAACACTCCAATTACAAATTTTAACCGGGAGCTTATTAGTATTCGGGATGGAGATTCAGTAATTGTTCCTTTTAATGCTGAAATGCGCAGGTTGGAAAATGAAATTGTAATTTCTTTTGAAAAAGAAGAAAGTACAGATTATCGCGTAACTGCTTTACCGGGCGCCATTACCGATCTTTTTGAGGAAACCAACGATACCCTTCAGCAAAGTTTAAATACCAAATCTTATGCAGATTATGGTAGTATTATTCTAAGGCTTCAGAATGTTAATCGATTTCCGTTGCTGGTTCAGCTCACTAACGAAAAAGGAGAAGTACAGGCAGAAAAATATTCTAATGGCGATACCAATTTACATTTCCAGTATTTAAAGCCAGGTAAATACCTTATTCGGGTTATTTTTGATGATAATGATAACCGAAAATGGGATACCGGGAATTACTTAAAAAGAATTCAACCGGAAGAAATTCAATATTATCGGGATACTATAGATGTTAGGTCTAATTGGGATATGCCAGAGACTTTTACTTTAGAGTAAATTCATCGCGATCCTGAAGAAATTTTAACTGCCCCCGTATTTCCTCAAGATGTTTTTTATCTAGCGTAATTTCTTTTACAAAAGATTCTTCGCGGTCCAGCTCTGTAAGATTTTTTCCCAAACAATCGTAAGCTGCTGTGTGGCCATTATACTCGTAGCCATCAACGTCATTTCCAGTACGGTTAACGCCAATACAGTAACTCATATTTTCTATAGCACGGGCTTTTAAAAGTGTATCCCAGGCAAAAACACGCTTGCTTGGCCAGTTGGCAACATAGATCAAAAGGTCATAATCTTCGGTATTTCTTGCAAAAACAGGAAAACGAAGATCATAACAAACCAGCGGACAAATTTTCCAACCTTTATAATCAACAATTAATCTATCTTTTCCGGCGGTATAGGTTTTATCTTCTTTAGCGAGCGTGAACGTATGCCGCTTATCGTAGATTTTATAACTTCCGTCAGGAAAAACAAAGAAAAGCCGATTGTAAAAATTATCATTTTCAGAAATAATCACGCTTCCGGTAACTGCAGCGTCTTTCAATTTTGCCATTTCACGCATCCAGTTTAGCGTTAAACCATCGGTTTTTTCGGCTAATTTACGGGCGTTCATACTAAACCCGGTAGTAAACATTTCCGGAAGAATAATAAGATCAATTTCTTCTGAAAGTGCTTTAATTTCTTTTGAAAAAAAGCTGCGATTAGCCTGGGGATCTTCCCATTTTAAATTTGCCTGAATTAGTGCGGTGTTTAATTTCTGTGCCATATTCAAAATTACCAAATTTTAAATATCTGCTGCTAAATCCTTGTTAAACAATTGTAGAAAACTCACATAATGGATAGTTTTAATCTGTAAAATAGCTAATTATGAAAGTACAAGCCTTACTAAATAAAGATTCTTATTCTAAAGCTACCGGCCGCGGGCTTCTTGCAGGAGTACTTGGCGGACTTGCCGGTACAGCGGTAAAAAGCCTGGTTGAACATTTTCTACCGGTTAGAAAAATAGAGCAACGTTCTGCCCAAATTAAAATTGTAGACGATCTTTCTACAAAAATCACCGGGTCTCCTATAAGTGTTAATAATGAAGAATTGGCCGAGCAATTAGTAAATTTCCCTATGGGTGCCAGCGTTGGGGCTGCTTATGGTTTTGGAAAGAAAGACAACGAAGAATTAAATATTAGGGATGGGATAATTTTAGGTGGTTCTACCTGGATTTCAACACACGAAACTTCGCTTCCTATGATGGGGCTGGAGCCTAAGCCTACAGATGTGCCCATTAAAATGCAAATGAACGAGCTGTTTGCCCACGTACTGTTTGGAATTACCACTGAAGTTGTTAGAAGTACCGTTCTTAAAAGACTGAATGAAAGAAATTAATTCTCCAGACTTTTCAACATTTTTCTAATCCTGTCTCCCAGTTTTTCTGAAGATAATTTTTCTCGTAACCTGTCGGTAATAATGGGGAAAGAAAACGGCGTTGGTTTTTCGCAGTTTTTCCAAATGATATTTTGATGCTGAATGCGTTCTAAAGCAAATCTTAATCGGCCTTCTTCCAACTGGTGCTCAAAAGTCTCCCTGAAAGATTGCAAATACAATAAATTATCGTCCTCATAATCTTTAAAAACGCTAAATAGCAACTGCGAACTGCTTTGCAAATGTTTACTTTTAATCAGTTTATTCGGGTAACCGGTAAAAACCATCCCGGCAATTACTGCAATATCCCTGAATTTTCGCCTGGCCATTTCTGTAGCGTTTAAACTTTTATAAAGATCATCCATAAGGAATTCTGCTGAAAAAAGATCGTTATCCAACACTTGCTGCATATGAATTTCCTGGTCTGAGAGCAATTCAAAGCCATAGTCGTTAAAAGCAATACTAAAGGAAATTGGAGAAAGCAAACTGATGCGATACGCCAGTAAACTTCCCAAAGCCTCGTGTACAAATCGACCTTCAAACGGGTAAAAGATTGCGTGATAACCTTCACGGGTTTTAAAAGTTTCAATTAAAAACTCATCCTGCTTAGGGATAATCGATTCCTTTTGTTGTCGTTCCAGAATTGGTTGTAAAGCTTTTAATTCTTCTGATTTTTCCGAAGAACCTGCAGCAGTCGAAGCAGAAGCGGCATACATTTCTTCCCGAAGCAGTTCACTCATCTGCGCGGAAAAAGCCATTCTCCCGCCCATCCAACTCGGTACTTTAGACGTTTTTTTCTTCGATTTCCTAACTAAAACCTGCATACTTTTAATGCGCACTAATTCCAGGTTTCTTCCAGCAAAAGTGAATACATCACCGGGTGTAAGTTTGGAAATAAACCATTCCTCAATCGTACCAATATAACCACCTTTTAGGTATTTTACATTTAAAACTGCATCGCTCACAATCGTTCCAATTTGCAGGCGGTGACGCATCGCAATGCCCCGGTTATTTACTTTAAAAAGTCCGTCTTCTTCAATTTCAATTTTCTTGTATTCATCATAAGCCTGCAAACTCTGGCTTCCTTTAGTTACAAAATTCAATAGCCAAAGCCACTCGTCTTCAGTAATGCCCTGGAAACAAAAAGTAGATTTAATTTCGGGCCAGATTTCCTTCGGAAAAAATCCATTGGAAACCGCTAAAGTTGTGAGGTATTGCACGAGAACATCAAAACTTAACAAATACGGAATTCTATCTTCCACTGCAGTCTTCTGTACCGCTTTTTGTAAAGCTGAAGCTTCAATAAGTTCTATGGCGTGCGTGGGTAAAAAATGAATTACACTTTCTTTACCTGGTTGGTGGCCACTTCTTCCCGCGCGTTGTAAAAACCTGGCCACACCCTTAGGCCCGCCAATTTGAATAATGGTTTCCACAGGGGCAAAATCCACTCCTAAATCAAGGCTGGAAGTGCAAACCACAGCTTTTAAAGTTTCATTTCTAATGGCCTGTTCAACCCAAAGCCTGGTTTCTTTATTAATGCTACCGTGGTGCATTGCTACTTCCCCGGCAAACTCGGGATATTTGTGCATTAATTTCTGAAACCAAAGTTCGCATTGCGAACGGGTATTGGTAAAGAGTAATGTAGTTCTGGAATTTTTTATAATCGGCACTACCTCATCAATCAAGTGTAAACCCAAATGGCCTCTCCAGGGAAACTTTTCCATTTTCTCTGGAATAATAGATTTTACGCTGATTTTCTTCTTCAAGTTCGCTCTTATCAATACCGAATTTTGGAAGGCTTCTGAATTAGGACCGAGCAAAACTTCTCGCGCCTGCTCTAAATTCCCAATCGTGGCCGAGATTCCCCAAATTCGCAAATTTTTTGAAACCGTTTTTAAACGAGACAAAGCGAGTTCCATTTGCACGCCGCGTTTGGTACCTAGCAATTCGTGCCACTCATCAACTACCACGGCACTTAGATTTTTAAATGTTTTATCGTAGTTTTTTGAGGAAAGCAATAACTGCAGACTTTCGGGAGTGGTTATCAGCAAATCGGGCATTGATTTTTTTTGTGCAGCACGAATTTTTTGCGGGGTATCTCCCGTGCGAATCCCTACCGTTAAACCACTCCCAATTTCATCAGCAAATCGTTGCGCCGACTGCTCAATTTCTACGGAAAGCGCACGAAGTGGTGTGATCCAAATTGCTTTTAAACCTTTTTTTTGCTTCGTTTTATAATCCGGGTTTTTCTTTAAATAATCCAGTACTATTGGTACCCAAAGTGCGTAAGTTTTTCCGCTACCCGTGGGTGCGTTTAAAAGTCCATTCTTTTTTTGCAAAAAAGCTGTCCAGGTTTGTTTCTGAAAAGCAAAAGGCTTCCATTCCTGATTAGAAAACCAGGTTTCGGCGATTTTTGTAAGTTGATCTCTATTCATGTTTTAACCCTTCCGTCATTCCTTTGGAATGCCACCTTCCCTTAAAAGGGAAGGGACTTTTGTGCTTTCTATTTACCCATTTAGAGATCCCCTCCTTTTTAAGGAGGGGTGCCCGATAGCGCGGGGTGGTTCACTTCTTAAAATTATCCTCAATTTCTTTCAAAACCGAAGGCAAAAAATCAAACACCATCTTATTTTCAAACCGTATTACTTTAAATCCCAAATCTTCCAGTTTTTTAGTCCGTTTTTCATCATTTTCTTCAGCTAGAGGATTCTTGTGTACATCTCCATCCAGTTCTATAATGAGTTGCTCTTCCGCACAATAAAAATCTACTATAAAATTTTCTATACTATGCTGTCTTCTAAATTTTCTTCCCTTGAACTTTCTTCGTTGTAGCTGTTTCCATAAAAATGCTTCTGCTGGAGTCAAGTTATTCCTTAATGCCTTTCGATAGGGCTCTAAATATTTTCTGTTATGGCTTGGCTTTTTCATTGTTTTTAGGTTTTATCCTGGAACCCTTCCGTCATTCCTTCGGAATGCCACCTTCCCTTAAAAAGGTAAGGAGCTTTTGTTCTTTTTCTTTACCCTTTTAGAGTTCCCATCCTTTTTAAGGAGGGGTGCCCGATAGGGCGGGGTGGTTCAATCGGGGATTAAATCCCGCAACTCACCCAGCGTATTTGCTTCTTGTATATTTTTATCGGTTCGCCAGCGCAGCATTCTTGGAAATCTTGTTGCCACGCCACTTTTATGGCGTTTAGATTCTGCAATTCCTTCAAAAGCGATTTCAAAAACATGGTGTGGTGTCACGCTTCTTACCGGCCCAAAACGTTCTAAAGTGTTTTTCTTGATCCACGCATCCAGTTTTCTAAATTCGGCATCGGTTAAACCGGAATAGGCTTTCGCAAAAGTCACCAGTTCCTTTTTTTCATCATCCCATAGCCCGAATGTATAATCGGTAAATAAATTGCTTCGTCTTCCGTGACCGCGCATAGCATAAGTGAGCACGGCATCTACCGTAAGCGGATCTACCTTCCACTTCCACCAGTCGCCTTTTTTTCTTCCCACTAAATACGGTGAATCCAATCTTTTCAACATCAAACCTTCCGATTTTTCCTCCCGGGCACGCTCGCGTTCTTCGGCAACTTCAGCCCAGTTTTTAAAAGAAATTCTTTCAGATAAATGCAAGGGAATTTCTTCTGATGAAACCTCAGCATACAGCTTCTCAAGAATTTTTCTTCTTTCCATAAACGGCTCGGTTCTTATATCTTCTCCTTTCCATTCTAAAACATCGTAAGCTTTTAAAATCACCGGGGTTTTCTCCAACAATTTTTTACTAATATTTTTTCTTCCAATTCGGGTTTGCAGATCTTTAAAGGTTCCTATTTTTCCATCTGGAAATGGTAATATTTCGCCGTCTATTACCGTTCCATTAGGAACTTTACCAACGAAATCTTCAAATTCGGGATATTTATCGGTGACTAGCTCTTCCCCGCGACTCCAAACAAAAAGTTCGTCATTTCTAACAATTACCTGGGAACGAATGCCATCCCATTTATGCTCGGCGCTCCACTCTTCTACATCGCCCAGTTCTTCCACTTTGCCATCCAGCGCGTAAGCCAGGTAAAACGGGTATGGTTTCGACAAATAATCTTCTTCATTTTCCTCTAAAATCAGTTTTTTGAAGGTGGTTTTTTCGGGTTTCCAATTGCCCATCATCTTATAGGCAAGAATATCTTCGTCGATATCAGTTGCTTTTGAAAGTGCACGCGTCATTAATTTTTGACTTACACCTATGCGAAAACTTCCAGTGATGAGTTTGGTAAACACAAAACGCTCGTAATAATTAAGCTCCAGCCAGTTTTTATGTAAATAGTCCCTTTTCTCTGCTTCGGTTTTAGGTTTTAATTCCAGTATTTCCTGAAGGAATTGATTAAGGCTTTTTTCGGTATTTTCTTCGGCCAGCGGAATCACCAGCGCGATTGTTTCGGCCAGATCGCCTACAATATGATAAGATTCTTCAAATAGCCATAAAGGAATATTAGCTAATTCTGAAGCCCATTGGCGCATTAAAGTGGTATTTACAGGTCTTGGCGGCCTGCGATGCGATAAAATAGCGATGGTCCAAACCTTGTCTTTATCTTCGGCATTTTTAAAATAATGCGTTAAGGCCTCAACTTTTAAGGTAGTTTTATTGGTGCCGTCCAGGGTTTTTATAAGCTCTGCAAAGTCCTTCATTTTAGTTTATTTTATTTACTTATCGACTGTGTTTGAAGTGACAAAGCATTTAGTTTTCGATTTCTTTTTTTGATTCTTCCTCTCCCATTTCTCCTTCATATTGTGTTTCTTCAGTTCGAGCATCATATCCTAATTCTCTTAGATAGCGTGAGAAAATATCGGTATATCCGTGAGTACAGATCACTTTTTCGGCACCGGTAGCTTTTATAGATTTCAAAAGTCCCTGCCAGTCGCAATGATCAGATAAAACAAAACCACGGTCTATAGCTCTTCTTCTACGAGCCCCCCGAAATGTCATCCAGCCACTTGCAGAAGCTGTGACATAAGGCACCATTTTTTTAATCCAGGGGCTGCCGTGGGCACTTGGAGGTGCCACCACGATATTTCCTTTAAATTCATTTTTTTTGGTATCACGGGTAACCCTCGTTGTTTCTGGCATTTCAGATAAAGGACGAATCACCTCTGTCATATTTTCTATAGCGCCATGAGTGTAAATTTTACCGATAGAAGTGTCAAGATGTTTCAGTAAACGCTGTGCTTTTCCGAGGGAATATCCAAAGATCACAGAGGTTCTACCGTCTTCCTTATTTTGCTGCCACCATTTATTAATTTCGGTAAAAACTTCCGCTTGCGGCTGCCATTTAAAAGCAGGCAAACCAAAAGTACATTCGGTGATAAATGTGTGGCATTTTACCGGTTCATAAGGCACCGCTACACCATCGTCTTCATCTTTATAATCGCCGGTAAAAACCCAAACTTCGCCTTTATATTCTACCCTAATTTGCGAAGAACCAATAATATGCCCGGCGGGATGAAGGGAAAATTTTACGCCATTAATGCTAAAAGTTTCATTCCATTCTTTCCCGGAAACTTCAATTTCACCCAGGCGATGCTTTATAATAGGAACATTGCTGTGATGCGTAATATATTTTTTATGCCCCCACCGAGAATGATCGGCGTGGCCATGGGAAATAATAGCTTTGTCTACCGGTTTCCAAGGGTCCAGATACACATCTGCAGCTTCGCAGTAAATTCCTTTTTTATTAAAAGCCAGTAATGGTGGTTTCATTTTTTGAGTACTTAAAATGAAATTACCGAAAATGAAAGGCTTAAAAAAGGGATTAAGAAAAGATTAGCGATTGATGAAATCCTAAACTTTTAAAAGTTTTTTGATGAATTTTATTTTAAGCTTTAAGTATATTTGCAGTACCAAAATATTAAAAATGTCATTTTCAGATTTATTTGATTCGGGGGAACATCTTCGCAACATTAACCATTTTGCATCTATTGTAAACCTGGCGAGTGTAGATGGAAAAATCAATGAAAAGGAACGTGTTCTTTTAGAGCGTTTTGCCCGTAAACTAGATATAAGCGAACAGGAATATAAAATGGTGATTAAACGCCCGGCTGAATTCCCTATTAACTCTTATAATAGTGCCGAAAAACGTTTAGAGCGGTTGCACGACCTCTTTAAGATTATTTTTGCCGATAACGAAATAGATAATGAAGAAGAAACCCTCATTAAACGTTATGCTATAGGTCTTGGTTTTTCAAGTGAAAATGCAGAAAAAATTATAAAAAGATCTATCCAGATTTTTAGCGGTCAACTTAATTTTGAAGATTACCAGTATTTACTGGATAAATAAGATTAAAATATTGAATAATGGCCTAACTGAAAATTATATCACTTTTCTATTAGGCCATTATCTCTATCCATATGTCTGCATAAATTCTTCAGCTTTCTCTACCATATTTTTACTTCCGCAGAAAAATGGCGCACGTTGGTGTAATTCTGTAGGTTGAATATCCATAATTCGACTAAAACCATCGGTGGCCTTACCTCCCGCCTGTTCCACGATAAAGGCCATAGGATTACATTCATATAATAATCTCAGTTTTCCGTTGCTGGCTTTAGAACTTTTAGGATAAATAAAAATTCCGCCTTTAATCATATTCCGATGAATATCTGAAACCATAGAACCAATATACCTTGATGTATAGGGACGGTCTTCTTTTTCTTCTTGGCAGTACTTTATGTATTTCTTTACACCATCGGGAAAATGCACATAATTACCCTCATTCATAGAGTAAATCTTCCCGTCTTCCGGAAATTTCATATCGGGATGTGATAAATACCAAGATCCCAGCGCGGGATTGAGGGTGAACCCATTCACTCCGCAGCCCGTGGTATAAACCAGCATCGTAGAAGTCCCATAAATAATATAACCGGCAGCCACCTGTTTATTGCCGGGTTGTAAAAAATCTTCTTTTGTAACTGGGGTTCCGATTGGAGTCACACGACGATAAATAGAAAAAATAGTTCCAACAGATACATTTACATCAATATTGGAGCTTCCGTCTAGCGGATCCATAAGCACCACATATTTATTTCTATTATCGTTATTTTTACCTGAAATAGTTATAAAATCGTCGTTTTCTTCGGAAGCAATTCCACAGACAATTTCACGATTTATCAGGGTTTGAATAAAAGTCTCATTTGCATAAACATCTAGTTTTTGCTGATCTTCTCCCTGGATGTTGGTATCTCCATGCAAGCCTAAAATATCTACTAAGCCTGCTTTATTCACTTCGTGATTTACCACTTTAGCCGCCAGGCGTAAGGACCTAATTAAGCGGGAAAGTTCACCCGAAGAATAAGGAAATGCTTCCTGATTTTCTATTATAAATTCGCCTAAAGTCTGATTTTTCTTAACCATTATGTACTAATATCGTTAGTTGCGTCAAAATTATTCATTTTATTTAGTTACTAAAACGTTTTCGTAAAAATTATATTGAATTTTACGAAATTTTAATACAACCTATTTTCAGACTTTACTTACTAATTTTTTCAACGGATATTTTATGAAATCCCTAATTTGAAATTTCAATCTTTACTTTTGTAACGAAAACAAATTAAAAAATGGAATTTACAATTAGAAAAGCAAGGCCAGAAGATATGTCAGCGGTTATAGAACTTATACAGGAACTGGCTGAATTCGAAAAAGAGCCCGAGGCAGTAATTATTACTGCGGAAGACCTGAAAACAGATGGTTTTGGGGAAAATCCGTCGTTTACCTGTTTTGTAGCCGAAGCTGCAGGAAAGATTGAAGGAATGGCATTATGCTATTTTAGATATTCTACCTGGAAAGGAAAAACCGTACACCTCGAGGATCTGGTAGTAAGAGAGAATATGAGAGGCAAAGGTTTAGGAAATGCCCTTTATAAACGTGTGATTCAATTTGCGAAAGAAGAAGGTGTAAAACGTACCGAATGGGTGGTTTTAGACTGGAATACCCACGCACGTGATTTTTACAGCCGTAGTGGTGCCACTGTTTTTACCCATTGGTGTACTGTGCAAATGGAAGAGCAAGCAATGGACAAATTTCTCGAGAAAACACGTTAATAATACGCTAAGCCTATATAATTAGCCCTTTTTATTAAAATCTATTCCTACTTTTGTAGAAATACCAGACTTATGGAATACGTTATACGCGAAGCTAAGCGGGAAGATATGCCCGCGGTTTTGGAACTTATTAAAGAACTTGCTTCTTACGAGGGTGCAGCAGATGAGGTTCAAATTCACGTAAGTGATTTGGAACATGAGGGTTTTGATGAAGCCAATTTTAAATGTTTTGTCGCAGATGTAAAAGGTAAAATTGAAGGGATGGCGCTGGTTTATTTTAGGTTTTCTACCTGGAAAGGCCGTACCGTTCACCTGGAAGATCTAATTGTTAGAGAAAGTATGCGGGGCACAGGTCTTGGCGGTGCTCTTTATAAAAGAGTCGTAAAATATGGCCACGAAAATAGCGTTAAAAGAGTAGAGTGGGTAGTTTCTGAAGGGAACAAAAATGCCCAGGAATTCTATGAAAATACGGGAGCAGACATCAAGAAAAACTGGTACACCGTGCATATGGATGAAACCGGAATTCAGAAAAACATCGATTAAATTTTTATGAAGGTTTTTAAGTTTGGAGGCGCATCGGTAAAAGATGCGGCAGGAGTAAAAAATGTTCAAAATGTATTAGAGAAAACCGGTAACGGCCCTAAAGTGATCGTGATTTCGGCGATGGGAAAAACCACCAATGCGCTGGAAATTGTTATTAAAGATTATCTTTTTGAAAAGCAAATTCCCGAAAGCCTACAAGCGGTTGAAGATGCACATTTTGAGATAATAAACGAACTTTTTGCGGAAATTAAATCCCCGGTTTTCAATAAAATAAATACACTTTTTACTGAACTTAGAAATTTTCTTCAGCATAATAAGTCTGAGCAATACGACTTTGTTTACGACCAGGTAATATGCTATGGTGAGTTGGTTTCTACTACCATAGTTAGTGAATATCTCAATTCCCAAAACATAGCAAATAACTGGCTTGATGCGAGGCATCTTGTTAAAACCGATAGTGTTTACCGGGATGCCGGTGTAAATTGGGAAGATACCCACGAAGCAATTCAAACCAATCTAAATATAAGCCAGGTAAATATTACGCAGGGCTTTATTGGTTCAGATCCCAATAACTTTACCACCACGCTTGGTAGAGAAGGTAGTGATTATACCGCGGCAATTTTCGCTTATTGCTTAAATGCTGAAAATGTAACTATTTGGAAGGATGTTCCCGGAGTTTTAAATGCCGATCCTCGAGAATTTCAAAACCCGGAGTTACTTCAGCAAATTTCTTATGAAGAAGCTATTGAATTAGCATTTTATGGAGCGTCGGTAATTCACCCAAAAACTTTACAACCACTTCAACAAAAAGAAATTCCGCTTTTTGTAAAACCCTTTTTAAATCCCGAAAGCGAAGGTACCAAAGTTGGAAAAGGGCAACTTATTTTTCCTGAAATTCCTTGTTTTATCGTTAAAAAAGACCTGGTTTTAATTTCACTTTCCACACTGGATTTTTCCTTTATGGTAGAAGAAAATATCAGTGAGGTTTTCAGGCTTTTTCATCAATATCAAATGAAGGTAGATTTAATTCAAAATTCTGCGATTAGTTTTTCGGTTTGTGTAGACAATAAATTTAACCTGTTAGAAAAATTAATTCAGCATTTAAAAGCCAGGTTTAAAGTGAGTTTTGTGCCAGGAGTTTCCCTTTTTACCATTCGGCATTTTAACGATGAAGCGATTAAAAGCCTTGAAAAAGATAAAGAAATACTGCTAAAACAGCTTACCCATAACACGCTTCAAATTGTAACCCGAAACTAAATTTATATGGGAATTGTAAGTGCTAGGGAAGTTGCCAAAGTAATGAACCTCCAAAAACTAGGTCTGTTTGGAACCTCAATAGGTTGGTTAATTCTTCGAACTACTAAACTTTCCAGGTTAAATAAAGAATACCAGAAAAGAAAAAACTTAAATGGAATTGATTTTATTGATTCAATTTTAGAAGGTTTTGAAATAGATTTTGAAATTCCCGAGAAAGATTTAAAAAGAATTCCCAAATCTGGTGCATTTATTACCATTTCTAATCATCCTCTTGGCGGAATTGATGGAATGATTTTAATGAAATTATTACTACACCAGCGCCCCGATTATAAGGTAATTGCTAATTTTCTTTTGCATCGTTTAGACCCGTTACGGCCTTATATTATGCCGGTGAATCCTTTTGAAGACCATAAGGATGCAAAGTCTAGTTTAGGCGGAATTAAAGAAGCAATTTCTCATTTAAAAGAAGGCCACGCCCTGGGAATGTTTCCGGCAGGCGAAGTTTCCACCTATAAAGACGAGAAACTTATTGTAGACAAGCCCTGGGAACCTGCTGCAATGAAACTTATTCAAAAGGCAAAAGTTCCGGTTGTTCCTATTTATTTCCACGCTAAAAATTCTACTTTTTTCTATAAGTTGGCTTCCATGAGCGATATTTTGCGCACCGCCAAACTCCCCAGCGAAATGCTTACTCAAAAAAGAAGAAAAATTAAGGTGCGGATTGGAAATCCCATTTTGGTAGAAGACCAATTAGAACATTCAAATTTAGAAGCTTTTACTGCATTTTTACGTCGAAAAACCTATATGCTGGCCAACGTTTTTGAAAAGAAAAAACTTTTTGAGAAAATACCCAAACACCTAAAACTTCCAAAATCTCCCAAAAAAATTGCAGCAGAAACGGCGCAGGCACTTATGGAAATAGAGGTAGAAAACTGCCGCCAAATGGACAAGCGGTTACTCTCCAGTAAGAATTATGAAGTTTTCCTTGCAAAAAAAGAGGTGATTCCGCATATCGTAGCCGAGCTTGGAAGGTTACGGGAAATCACTTTTAGGGCAATTGGTGAAGGCACCAACAATGCTACCGACCTTGATAAATTTGACGAATATTATTACCACTTGTTTTTATGGGATAATGAAGCCAAAAAAGTAGCCGGTGCTTACCGCATGGGAATGGGAAATGAAATTTATGCCAGGCAAGGGATTAATGGATTTTACCTTCAGGAATTATTTAGGTTTGAGCCAGAATTGCATAAAATGATGAGCCAGTCTATAGAAATGGGCCGCGCATTTATCATTAAAGAATATCAGCAAAAACCAATGCCGCTCTTTTTACTTTGGAAAGGGATTGTACATTGCACCCTACGTTTTCCTGAGCATAAATACCTTATTGGCGGCGTTAGCATTAGTAATAAATTCTCAAATTTCTCTAAATCTTTAATGATCGAGTTTATGAAATCTCATTATTTCGATCCAAATGTGGCGCAATATATTAAACCGAAAAAAGAGTTTAAAGTAAAACTAAAAGACGCCGATAAAGATCTTGTTTTTGACGCCAGCGATGCCGATCTCAATAAATTCGATAAGATTATTGATGAAATTGAACCAGAAAATATGCGTTTACCGGTTTTAATTAAAAAATACATTAAACAGAATGCAAAAGTAGTGGCCTTTAATGTAGACCCACTTTTTAATAATGCGGTAGATGGATTAATGTATATAAAAATTGAAGATTTACCTGAAAGCACCGTAAAACCGGTGATGGAAGAGTTTCAGAAAGAACTGGAAGAAAAATTTAATTCAATACATTAAGCTGTTAATTTCATGTTATTCTGAAGCATTCATTATGAAGGTTTTTAATTCATCCTTATCTTCAAACTGATTAAAAATTTAAAGAAAAAATGGAAAAGATATTAATAGCCGGTTCTACCGGACAAACAGGAAAAAGGGTTATTGAAATTTTAAACAATACCGAAAATTTTAAGCCAATCGCAATGATTCGTAAAGAGGAGCAGAAGCAAATCTTTGACGATATGGATGTAGAAAGCGTGATGGCAGACCTTGAAGGCGATATAGAACACGCTTTTAAAGGAATTGACCGGGTAATTTTTGCAGCAGGTTCTGGTGGTAGCACCGGCCCAGACAAAACTACGGCGGTAGACCAGGAAGGTGCTAAAAAAATGGTTGATGCTGCTAAGAAATTCAACGTAAAAAAATTCATCATGCTTAGCGCGATGGGAACCGATAAGCCGGAAGAAGGTGGAGACCTTGAACATTACCTAAGAGCGAAAAAAGAAGCCGATGATTATTTAGTAGATAGCGGAATTGTTTATACTATTGTTAGACCAGGTGCTTTGACTGATGATATGGGGCTTGCCAAGGTAAAATTAGACTTAAAACTGAATGAACGTGGAGAAATTTCACGTGATGATGTAGCCTTTTTACTGGTGATGTGCCTTGCCGATCCTTTAGGAAAAAATATGGCCTTCGAGGCGCTGGAAGGAGAAGAATCTATTAAATCTGCTCTTATTGAATTGAGCCAGAATAATTAAAAAAATAGATAGAGCTTTTTAAAATGCTGTTTGATAATTTCAAATGTTAGATTCTGAAACAAGTTCGGGATGACTTTTAAATTACAAACAGCATTTTTTGTTTTATAGATTATCATTCACAAATTTTTCACACCAGGCTTTAATTTCATTCCTGGTGCTTCTAAAAGCCTTCTGAACTTCTTCTCCAGAACCTTTTACTTTTGAAGGATCTTTAAAATTCTGATGTAATCTCACTGCACTTTCCGAAGGAATAAACGGGCAATTTTCATTGGCGTGATCACAAACCGTAATAATAAAATCGAAGTCCACTTCTTTGTATTCGTCTACATGATTACTGGTATAATGCGAAATATCTACCCCATCTTCTTTCATTATTGCCACCGCTTTTTGATTTAGCCCGTGGGTTTCAATTCCTGCGCTGTAAATTGTAGCCCTCTCTTTGGCAAAATGCTTTAAATATCCCTGCGCCATCTGGCTTCTACAAGAATTCCCGGTACAAAGTACGAGTACGTTCTTCATATAAGGTTTTTTAGCAGCAACCACCACCGGGTGCACATTCGTTAGCACTTTCCATCGCCGGCTCTGCAACACCACAAGTTTCTTTCGCCTTGCAATCTGTTGGATTTACGTCTAATTTCATTAATAAATTTCCATTTTTAATACTAAAGCCGGTTACGAATAATTGAGCGGTGTGAAAATTTGCATTGCTGTATTCAAACTTTACCTCAGCGTCCATATCGTAAGCTTTCATTTGCCCGACTTTATCTAAAATAGATAAAGCTTTGGAAACTTGCATAAATTCCGTTTTTCCAATTTCTTCCGGACTTTCCCATAACTGAATAATAGTTTCGTTCCAGGCATCGGTTCCCGCGCCACAGTCTACCGAGTCTATTTTTAAGTGTTTTACTTCGGTAATATGATAATTTGCTCCAACCAATAAGTTGGGTGCGTACTCAAACAACAGGGGTTTTTCCTGATGTTGTTTCAGCAAATCGAATAATTCTGATGTTTTCATAATTTTAATATTTATATATCGCAATATTACGATTAATAAGAATTGGAAAAAAGAAGAATCAAATATTTTTTCTGTTTATACTTAAAAAAGAATGTTTTAGCTTAGAGAAAAGCTTTATCGTTAGGTTCCCAGAGCTCTATTTTATTTCCCTCCAAATCCATAATCCAGCCGAATTTCCCTTCTTCTACTTTTTGAATTTCATCCATAACTTCTACACCTTCGCCTTTTAAAGTTTCCAGTAATTCTTCAAGATTTTCAACGCGGTAATTCATCATAAAATCTTTTTCGGAAGGTTTAAAATGATTGGTATCTTCTTTAAACGGACTCCATTGCGTAGAACATTTATTTCCGTTTTCGTCCAGCCACCAAAAGGTGCAACCCCATTGGTCTGTATTTAAACCAAGATGCTTGCTGTACCATTCTTTTACCGCATTTGGATCTTTGGTTTTAAAGAAAACTCCACCAATTCCTGTAACTCTTTTATCCATTTTTTCTGAATTAATTTTCCGGAAAATACGATAATTCGGTAGAAATAATTGCAAGACGATCAATTACTAAAACAAGTTACAGATTGCCGCGTCTGCTATCGCTTCCTCGCAATGACAAAAAATCATAAAAAAACCTCACAGGTCTTCAAGACCTGTGAGGTTTAAATATTTAAATTTTGAACATTACTTCTCTTCTCCTCTTCCGAATTTATCTATGATCTTGCCGGCGATCACGCTGGCCAGGCGCTCATGAGATTCTACGGTCCAACCCGCTACATGCGGACTCAAAATCACATTATTTAAGAACATAAGTTCACGCATAGCATCTGGAATTTGATTTTCAATACTTAACGAAACATTCTTTTTATTAGAAAAAAGACTTTCAAATGACGCTTTTTCATATTCTAAAACATCAAGCCCTGCACCAAGTACACGACCGTCTTTTAAAGCATCTACAAGATCTGCCGTAACCACGTTTTTTCCGCGGGCAGTATTTATAAACCAGAACGGCTTTTTATAAGCATCAATAAATTCTTTATTCACCATTTGGTCAGTCTCGGGCGTCCAGGGCGTATGCAAGCTTACTACGTCACATTTCTCCCGAAATTCTTCTAAAGACATCTGCCGTGCATTTTCGTCGCCTACACCCTCTTTAATGTCGTAACAAATTACATCAACTTCAAATCCGCGTAGTTTTTTAGCAAAGGCTTTTCCCATATTTCCGTAGCCGACTATTCCCACGGTTTTTCCGTCTAATTCCAAACCACGGTTTTCTTCACGGTGCCAGAGACCATCGCGCACTTCCCTATCTGCTTTATTCAACCTATTAAAAAGCGATAATAACATTCCTAAAGTGTGTTCGCCTACAGCGTTTCGGTTTCCTTCAGGTGCAGAAAATAAAGTGATTCCGTGTGCTTCAGCATATTCTACGTCAATATTTTCCAGCCCGGCGCCTACCCTTGCGATAAATTTTAAATTTGGTGCGGCGTCAATAAATTCTTTGTCTATAGTATATCGACTTCTAATAACGATCCCATCGTAGAGATGTTGATTTTCCAGCGTTTCTTCCCGAGATTGGGTAAAGCCTTCAATATTTTGATGCCCGGCATCTTGTAATTGTTTGATTAAAGTTGGATGATTGGTATCTGAATGTAAGATAATCATTGCTCTAAATTGAGTTTTTAATTTTTATATATAACGCCCGCCGGGATTAAGCTCAAAACTGGCTTATCCGCATTATAAATAAAATTAAGTTAGAAAAAATGGATTTTGAAATGAAGGCGGTTTCATTTGTTTACTCACTAAGTGAGGTTTTATGAGGCTGTGTGAAAAATTTTACGTCAGGCTGTCCCGACGCTTCGGGATGTTTCAGCTTCTAACGTGCTAGATCCTGAAACAAGTTCAGGATGACAATTCAAACAACCTAATTTAGTTTTCAAATTAATTCCCCAGATTTATTCAAGGGAACTTTCATTACGAAAAACCAAAGTTAAAGAATGATTTTTAAAACTTAAAGCCTGAAGCCTTTTAGTTAAAAACCAAGCACCAATTTAGAAATATAGAAGAAGAGAAAAATTCCGAAGATATCGTTGCTAGTTGTGATAAAAGGACCGGTAGCAATCGCGGGATCAATACCTTGTTTATTTAAAATAATGGGCACAAAAGTTCCCACCAGTGCGGCCACAATAATTACCGAAAGTAAAGAGGCAGCTATAGTTATGCTTACCAGTTGATCCTGACCAACAATTAACCCAAATAAAATAACCAGGATTCCTAATGCAACTCCATTTATTAAACTAAGGCCTACTTCCTTTATTAAACGCTGTAATAAGCTACCACGTAAATTATCATTCGCAAGTCCCTGAACAATAATCGCGCTAGATTGTACTCCAACATTTCCAGCCATCGCGGCGATTAAAGGAGTGAAAAAGAATAAAATTGGAAATTGCTCCAGGGCTTCTTCAAAACCTTTCATAATGTAAACACTGCCCAAACCTCCAAAAAGTCCAAGAACCAACCAGGGTAATCGGGCCCTGGTAAGGCGCCATAAACTATCATCGGCTTCTACAGATTCTGAAATACCAGAAGCCATTTGGTAATCTTTTTCGGCTTCTTCTTTAATAAAATCTACAATATCATCAATGGTAATCCTCCCCACTAAACGACCCATTTCATCTACCACGGGAATTGCTTCCAGGTCATATTTCTGCATTACCCGGGCCACTTCTTCGCCTTCAGTATGCACGTTTACATAATCTACCTGCGGAATATAAACATCCTGGATATTCGCGTGGCTTGGTGCGGTGAGTAAATCTTTAAGCGAAAGCCTGCCTTTAAGCTTATTTTTATCGTCTACAACGTAAATAGAATGTACCCTGGTCACATTTTCGGCCTGTTCGCGCATCTCGGTCATACAACCGGTCACACTCCAGTTTTCGTTAACTTTTACAAGTTCCTTAGCCATAAGTCCGCCGGCAGAATCTTCATCGTAGCGCAGCAGTTCTACAATATTATCGGCATGTTCCTCGTCTACGAGTTCGGCAATAACATTTTGCTGGCGCTCGGGAGATAGTTCAGAAATGATATCGGCGGCATCATCGGTATCCATTTCTTCTAGCTCTTCGGCAATTTCTTTTGCTGAAAGGGTATCAAGAATACGTTCCCGCACGCCTTCTTCCA
Organism: uncultured Salegentibacter sp.; assembly: GCF_963972535.1. Lineage (NCBI taxonomy): Bacteria > Pseudomonadati > Bacteroidota > Flavobacteriia > Flavobacteriales > Flavobacteriaceae > Salegentibacter > uncultured Salegentibacter sp. The sequence goes on along the minus strand of NZ_CAXAVR010000001.1, from coordinate 7,583 downwards.
GCTCCATTAATGCCTCGGCCGTTTTCTGGCTGTCCAGAAGCTTAACAATATAAGTAGCTTCTTCTAAAGAAAGTTCAGTTAAAATTTCAGCAATATCAGCGTGGTGCACATCTTCAAGGTGCAATAGCAATTCCTCATTATTCTGCTGTTCTATGAGGAATTGTAATTTTTCTATTAACTCACTACTGATTTGAAACTGCATACGACTCAATTTTAAGGGTCAAATCTATAAAATCCTGATAACCGAGTTGCTCAGGACGTTTGTCAAATATAGGATCTTCCCTTAAATTATCGGGTAAATTGAAAGTTTTTAAACTATTGCGCATCGTCTTTCTACGCTGCTGAAAGGCGGTTTTTACTACCCTAAAAAATAATTTTTCGTTACAGGGCAGGCTAAAATCTTCTTTTCTTGTTAGACGCAAAACCCCACTCTCTACTTTGGGTGGCGGGTTAAAGACTGAAGGCGGAACGGTAAATAAATATTCAGCTTCATAAAAAGCCTGAACCAATACCGAGAGAATTCCGTAGGTTTTATTGCCTTCTTTTTCGCAAATTCGCTTCGCGACTTCCTTTTGAAACATTCCAGAAAACTCAGGAATTTGGTGTTTTAATTCTAAAACTTTAAAAACAATCTGGGTTGAAATATTATATGGGAAATTACCAATAATCGCAAAAGCTTCGTCGCGAAAAGCAGTTGCTACATCATATTTCAAAAAATCAAATTGATGAATTCTATCTTCCAGTTGCGGATAATGTTCCTGCAGGTAAGCAACACTTTCGGTATCAATTTCTATTACGTGAACCTCAGCATCCTGTTTCAGTAAATATTTGGTGAGAACGCCCATCCCGGGGCCAATTTCAAGCACTTTATTGTAACCTTTATAGGTAAGGGTTTCGGCTATTTGCTCCGCAACACTTTCATCGGTTAAGAAATGTTGGCCAAGATGCTTTTTTGCCCTTACTTCACCGTCTTCTGACTGAGAAGGCTTTCCTCTTTTCTTATATTTTCCCATAAATTATTGCTCGCTAATTACCTGCATTTCGGTTCTAAAAGCAACAAACTTGCCTTCAAAAGCTTTACTTTTTCCTCTTAACCTTTCAGCATCTTCTTCATAATACTTATCAAGTTCAGCTTTACTTTCGGCGGTGTATTGCACCGAATACGTAATGCCACCCATAGCTTCGGTTACCATCACGCGGGTCATTAAAGCTTTTTTAAATTTTCCGGTATCCAGCATTTCGGGAATATGTTCTTCCTTCATCCATTTTACCCATTCATCGTGAATAGCTTCCTCAATATTTATGGTTACGTTATATATGTACATGTTTATTTTTTAAGGGGTTTCTTCATAATCTCCTCTTAACGCACGGTATTTTTTGCGAGCTTCCACAAAATAAATACTATCGGCAAAATTAAAAATTATTTGTTCGTAATATTCTTTGGCTTTCTCGGGATCTTCCAGCTCATTTGCATATAATTCGGCTAAATAATAACGAGCGTTATCAGCCAAAATATCGGCATTAAAATCTTTGATTATTACGAGATAATTATTCTCAGCATTTCTGAGCTGGCCGGTTTCTTCAAATAGTTGAGCTTGCTTGAGCAAAGCTTCATCTTCAATTTTTTCTCCTTTATGAAGGTTTAAAATCTCGCTTAAAAGTTCAATTGATTCAGAATTTTTCTCCTGAAAAGCGAGCAAATCAGCCCGGGCATATTTTTTAAGCGCGGTTTGGGTAGAATCTTCTATAGAATTGTCTTCAATAAGCAAACTAAGCTCCATCGCATCATTGGCAATAAGTTGCGAAGTAGAAGATTTCAAAACATCCAACTGCTGTTTTGCCCATTTAAAATCTCCCTTAAAATAACTGGTTTTTGCCACTTTAAATCGGGCGTTTTGAGAGATTTGATCGTTTTTTACCAAATTTTGAACCTGGGAATAATAGATAAGCGCTTCGTTAAATTTCTCCTGAAGCACCAAAATATCGGCCAGTGCGATTTTTATCATCGCTTTATCAAAATCGCGATTCGCCTTATCTGAAACCTGTTTCAATAAAGCGATAGCTTCTTCTTTTTTATTTTGCTTAAAGGCAAGGAAATTTGCGAAATCAAGTTGTAAATTCAGCGTGTTTAGTCCGGTGCCAAATTGTTCTAATAATTCAGTATATCTCTTTTCTATTTCAGAATAATTTTCTTTTTCTTCATTTTCAACCTTCATTTTTAATAAAAACTGGTTACCCTGTAACACGATATTTTCTGAAGGAGCTTCTTCTATTACGTATTCAATAATTTCTTTTGCGGCTTCAAAATCTGAAGCTTCCCGAGCCATAACCGCAAGGTTTAAAATACTTTGTAAACTTTTATCACTACGCCTGTATATTGCTTTTTCCTGAGAAAAAGCTTTCAAAAATTCCTCTTCCTGTGTGAAAAGCCAGCTCAGCATTTCGTTATAAAGTAAGCTGGGATCTTTTTGCAGCTTAGTAAGCAACAACCTTCTAAAAATTGTATTGGCTTCACTTGAAGCATCTGCTGAGATATATTTACCGAATTCTCGATTGGCGATGGGGAAAAAATCGGGATTCGTTTCTATAAGTTCCAGGTAATTCTCAAACATAAGTTCGGTTTTACCCTGCTCCCCGTAAATTCTTGCAAGTTGCATATTAAAGTTTAGCTCATTATTTAGCTGCATTGCCTTTTCATAGGTTGCTGCAGCATTTTCAAGCAAACTGTATTTCTGAAAAGTTCTGGCTATGGAATAGGCGTAATTAGGACGAGCATCTACCGCGCTTAAGGCTTCTGCATAGAATTGCTCCGCACTTTCTGTGTTTTGCTGAAGCTCATAATTATGCCCCAGCTCTATTAAAAGCGTGGGATTGTTTGCCGAATTATTTAATTTATTCCGAAGTAATTCTTCAGCCCGGGAGAAATTCTCCAATTGCTGATGGCTTTCTACCAATCCGAAAAAATAAGAAGTATTCTGCGGATTTTCTTCAACTAATTTTTCATAGGTTTTCAGGGCTTTCTCAAATTCTCCCTGATCAAAAAAATTACGCGCCAACAACTCAGATTGCGCCAGGGCACCTGAAATTGAGCAAATAAAAACAAGAAAAAATAAGACAGAGCGCATCCTGTAAATATAAGGATTTGACCTGTGAATAATTATGTTTAGCCGTTTAATCTATCAGATCGAAACCTGTATAAGGCACCAAAACATCAGGAACTTTAATTCCGTCTTCTGTTTGGTAATTTTCAAGAATTCCAGCCAGTACACGAGGCAAGGCTAAAGCACTTCCGTTTAAGGTGTGCACCAACTCTTTTTTACCTTCTTTATTCTTATAGCGAAGTTTAAGTCGGTTAGCCTGGAAAGTCTCAAAATTTGAAACAGAGCTAATCTCCAACCAGCGATCTTGCGCGGTAGAAAACACTTCAAAATCGTAAGTAAGGGCTGCAGTAAATCCAAGATCACCGCCGCAAAGTCTTAAAATTCGGTAAGGTAATTTTAGATCGGCCAGAATATCTTTAATATGCTCCACCATATTATCTAAAGCCGCATAAGAATCTCCAGGTTTTTCAATTCTTACCAGCTCCACTTTATCAAATTGATGTAAACGGTTAAGTCCGCGAACGTGGGCACCATACGAACCTGCTTCCCGTCTAAAACAAGGCGTATAACCGGTACAGGCGATTGGGAAATCCTTATCGATAAGCAAACGATCACGATACATATTCGTCATGGGCACCTCGGCAGTTGGAATCATATAAAGATCATCTGCTGTGATATGATACATTTGCCCTTCTTTATCCGGCAACTGTCCTGTTCCCAAACCAGAAGCTTCGTTAATCATTAAAGGCAATTGATATTCGGTATAACCGGCATCAATAGCTTTATCTAAAAAATAAGTAATTAAAGCTCTTTGTAAGCGCGCTCCTTTTCCTTTATAAACCGGAAAACCGGCACCGGTTACTTTATTTCCCAGTTCAAAATCTATGATATCGTATTTTTTGGCAAGTTCCCAGTGTGGCAATGAACCTTCTGCAAGAACCGGCACATCACCTTCCTTAAAGATCTCTTCGTTATCATCTTCTAAAGTCCCGGCGGGCACAGATTCGTGTGGTACGTTAGGAATAGTATAGAGTAAGGTTTCAAGTTTCAAGATTGTTTCTGAAAGTTCTTCAGAAAGCGCTTTAGAATCTTCTTTTAGTTTCCCTGTTTTCCCTTTAATTAGGTTGGCTTTTTGATGTTCGCCATTTTTAAACATCATCCCAATTTCTTTGGAAAGTCTATTGGATTCAGCTAAAATATCATCGAGTTTTACCTGGGTGGCACGACGTTTTTCGTCTAACTGCAGCACCTCTTCAAGAATACTTTCAGCCTCAAAATTTCGTTTTTTGAGTCCCTTGATAAATTCTTCTTTATTTTCCCTGATATTATTAACCTGTAACATAGCTTTCTATTTCCTAATTTGAAGCTGCAAATGTAAGAAAAGCACTGAAGACTTTTAATCTAATTTTGAAGGTAAAATCCAATTGTGGTGTTTAAAATGCTGCCATTCTTCTGCAGCGAGATCTACTTTTGGATCAATAAAAGGCTCATAAGGGCGCCCATTGATACTTATCTTAGATTTTACAAACACCTGTATCTCTTTCCCCTTTTCAGCATATTCTTTTTCGAGATGTTGAGCAAACTGCCACATCATATCGGGTTTAGCACTTACCGAGCGAATTTGTTTTCGGCTTAAATAGCGTGCTTTATTCACATACGTAGTGTCTCTTTTTCCTTTTTCAACCACTTTAAAAGTGGTGTTTCCAGAACGGGAGCGCAACATCATACGCCAGCTTAGTCGATGGCCTTCTTCCGTCCAAAGTACATTATCCTGAAAAAACCAATGTCTTAACGGTAAAGCGATTTGCACTACAAACCAAATAGAAAGCACTGTAATTAATGGTTTTCTATACGAGGGGATAACAATTTCTCCTTTATTATAATAAGGTTTTTTATTCCGAAGAATGTATTTATTGATCTTTTCTGAAGGAAAAAAGAACAGGCAAAAAGCCAGCGATAAGTAAGGAAAAATACCAATATGAAAAATAAAACTATTAAACAGGTGAAAGAAAATGGCAAGAATAAAAGCCGGCATTCTTGTTGGTCTCCATAAAAGCGCCGGGATAATTAATAAATCGAAGATTAACCCGAAATAAGTTATTACATACCTAACCCATCCCTGCTGAAGAAATTCTCCCACCAGCCAGTAATCTGCCTTTCCACTCATTAGCATAGCCGGCAAAGTACCATCAAGCCAATCTGGATATAATTTCGCAATTGAAGCGTAAGTATAAACTATCCATAACTGTAGTACGACAAAAAGCCAAACCCATTTTGGCATGGAAATTTTTTTTAACGCAGGTTTTTTCCAGGCGTCAATGGAAAAATAGCGGTGTGCGGGAAGAAAAAACATTATTCCGCATAAAAGCATCAATAAATAATAATGATTATTATAAGAAGATTTCTGCATTAGGTAAACTCCCGCCCACATAATGGTGTAGCAAAAAATACTGAAACGATATTTAAAGCCCAGCATTACAAAAATACCGAACAGCCCTAATATTCCGTAATAATATAACATTCCGTTTCCTGGCAGCGGTTGCAGGAATTCAAAACCTATAAAATTAAAAGTAAAGTCGGGCTCAATGAGAGTTCTACGAATCCAACCGGTAAAAATAGCACCAACAGCTTCAATGGTAATAAGCAAGCCAAAAATAATTCGGAAAGCAATAAGCGCCGAATTATCTACTTGCTTAAAAAGCCATTTATTGAGCATAATTGTCTCTAATGTATTGCCTTGAGAAAGCTTCGTCCTGTTTCATTGCGATTTTTAAAGCATTTACAGAATCAAATTTTTTCTCATCGCGAATCCTTACCAGCATTTCTATTTTTAGCTCGGTGCCGTAAAGATCCCGGTCCAGGTTAAAGAAATAAGTTTCTATGGTTTGGTCTTTTCCTCCCACCGTGGGATTGGTGCCAATATTCATCATTCCAAAGAAGCGTTCTCCTTTAATTTTAGAACACACAACATACACCCCGTTTTTCGGAATTAACTTATAATCTTCTTCAATATTTAAATTAGCGGTAGGATAATTAAATTCTTTTCCCAATCCACGGCCTTTTACCACCTTTCCGGTTAAGCAAAAAGGAGATTGCATATAACTATTAGCCTTTTCTACCCGCCCTTCTAGAAGCGCATTTCTAATTTTTGTAGAACTAACCGCGACCTGATCTACTTCTTGTTTGGTGATCTCTTCTACATCAAAACCATATTCTTCACCAAACTGTTTTAAGGTATTGATATCTGCGGTACGATTTCTACCAAAACGATGATCGTAACCAATAATTACTTTTTTTGCTTTTAAACGATTTACCAGAATATCACGAACAAATTCCTGCGCGGTAAGTCTTGAAAATTGTTGGGTAAAAGGATGCACCACCAAATGATCTATCCCTGTTTTTTCAAGGATTTCGGTACGTTCTTCTATAGTATTTATAAGTTTTAACCCGCTTTCTTTTTGCAGAACCATTCTTGGGTGCGGAAAAAAAGTAAAGATAACAGATTCAAGGTTTTCAATTTTGGCGGCATCTACCAGCCGTTTTATAATTTTTTGATGCCCGGCGTGAACCCCGTCAAAAGTACCGATGGTGACTACGGTTTGTTTCTCACCTTTAAAAGCATTTGCTCCTTTATGTATTTTCAAGGCCAACTTATTTTCCGTTAAATGAATTCATAGTATTTGAAACGCCTGCAGTGCCAAAAGATTTTACCAATTCGGCTGATTTCTGTAAACGTTCTGGCAATTCTTTTCTCTCTTCTTCTCCCCATTCTCCTAAAACATAATCTACCTGCTGGCCTTTAGAAAACTCATCACTAATTCCAAATCTAAACCTATTGTATTTTGTGGTGTTTAAGGTATTTTGAATGTCTTTTAAGCCGTTATGGCCACCATCACTACCTTTGGTTTTTAGCCGAATAGTACCGAATGCTAAATTTAAATCATCTGTAATTACCAATAAATTCTGTAATTCAATTTTCTCTTTTTGAAGCCAGTAGTTAACAGCCTTCCCGCTTAAATTCATATAAGTTGAAGGTTTTAGCATTATAAAGGTTCGGCCTTTAAACTTAAATGTAGCTATATCTCCTAATTTTTCTGTAGAAAAACTCACCTCTTCCTTTTCGGCTATATAATCTAATATTTTGAATCCAATATTGTGACGGGTGTTCTCATACTTAGGACCTGGATTTCCCAGTCCTACGATCAAAAATTTCTTCATGGGATCTTGTTCTTCTTCCTGGGGCTTTTTCTTACTGAGTATTTTTCCGAAGAAAGACAGCATAACAATTGTTTTGGTAAAGATAAAATTATTAGAATATCTAACTAAAAGTTTTTACCCGATAATCCAGATTTAAATGCTGAACTGGCTTCCCAGGTTGTTTGTTAAGATTTATTTTGAAAGACTTTTAAAACAAAAAAAGCACCCCCTTTGGGATGCTTTTAAATTTTTGTTGAAAAAAGAAAAGATTAATTATCTTCTCCT